>NZ_JADYVV010000017.1:0-136046 GCF_020194035.1 Bradyrhizobium sp. BRP56 | reverse complement strand
CCCCACATAGGCCCGCCGCCCCCCGGCTGGCAAATCCGGTAAAGTCCCAATCCGGTGATGGGCTTAGGCCCTTTCTTGGCTTGTTTTGGCGGGCTCCATGGGTTATAGACCCGCGCAAATCCCGTATTCCAGACATCTTGAGACGGGCGCCGGCGCGCCGAAGGAACTGTCATGAAAGCCGATATTCATCCGAATTATCATACGATTAAGGTCGTCATGACCGACGGCACCGAGTACCTGACCCGCTCGACCTGGGGCAAGGAAGGCGACACGCTGAACCTCGACATCGACCCCAAGTCGCACCCGGCCTGGACCGGCGGCACCCAGCAGCTGATGGACCGCGGCGGCCGCGTCTCGCGCTTCCAGAAGAAGTTTTCGGGCTTCCTCAAGAAGGACTAAAGTCCGCTTCGGGATCGCCCTGGCGACCACACGCAAAACGCCCCCGTCTCGGGGGCGTTTTTGTTTTTGGGGGCCGCTCCGGACCGGCTGGATGGACCAGCCCGCCCCACTCTCCACGCCGACCGCGCATGCATGGCGCGGCCTGCAACATCGTTCGAGCGGTCTAGCGCGTGATGGGTTTGCTTCATCGAGCCGCGGACACCACTTTACCTCGCCCCGCGTGCGGGGAGAGGCATAGGCCGTCTTCTGCGGCCGTTCTCAAGAACGCCGAAGCGGAGCTTCGGCTATGACGCATCGTCAGATGCGTTCCGGGTGAGGGGGAATCTCCGCGAACGCGGCGATCACGGAATGCGGCAACGGCCCCTCACCCCAACCCTCTAAGAGCAAGCTTCGCTTGTCTCGACCCCGTAAGAACGGGGAGAGGGAGCACTGTGCCGTCGCTGTTCGACCCAATCTCGTCACGGTCTAGTGTGGACGTTTCGGTCGCTTGAGCTCGGCGACCTTAAACTTCCCCGCGGCCTGCAGGCTGCTGCAAAGCCACCAGGCCCTGTTTCGGTACTCGCCCAGGAACCATTTGGTCTCGACGCAATCGACGTAGGATTTGTAGGTGAGGTTGTCTCGGCACGTCGACGAGAACGGTCCGTGGGTTTGTCCGCCCGTCGACTCGCTGCACCCGACCCAAGGGTCCTTGCCATGCGGGAGGCTCGATTCGCAGCCACCGTTGCAATTGCTGGCGACTTTCTCCAGCGCGGCAATCCTGCCTAGCACTGAATCCGGCGCCGGCGACGGCGCTCGAGCGGTTGACGACGACGTCTGGGTGGCTCTCGATCTCCGGTGAGATGCCCCCGTGGTCACCACCTGCGTCGGACGATTTGGCCTTGCCACCGGCTTCGGCGCCTCGACCGTGATGGAGGGAAGCGGCTTGGCGGGGTCTGTTTGCGACGCTGCCGGGCCGCATAGCCAGACAGTTGACAACACGGCGACAGCTGAAGGCGCGACAAGGCTCGACGGCAATCTCATGACATAGCCCTCCCAAATCCGGGACGGAAATGCCGTCCCGGTGAGCGCACGGTACCATACATCCCGAGCTTGGCTACCTAGGGTTGAGGAAATACCTGCGGTGTCTCGCCATCGACATGACGGCGAGAGAACGCCGACCGCTCGCACCGTTCCGGCGTCTGCTCCCGGCCCATAGCTGCGTTCGAACGGCTCTTGCCGATATTCGCCTTTGACCCGGAGCAGTTACTTGAACGACACCGACACGCGGTGGGATCGGATCGATTTTGTGGCCCACGCCGTTAGGTCAGCGGTTCTGCCCCATGGTCTCTTGTTCAGAAGTTGCTGGCGCCCCCTACTCTCGATCCAGCGGCCATGCTTTGGTCAAAACTGCGTTGAGTGTTTGGCAGGGTCATCGACTTGGAGAAAATACGATCCCCCTCCTTCGAGTGACATGGAACCGGGTGCCAGGTCGTTCCCTACCGCATTCTTGACGTGGCCCACCGCAAAGGCTTGTGATGGAACGGGCAAGGTTCGATAAGGCCGGGATTTTCGCTTTTGGCGATGCTCGGAGCGCTGTGACCTACTCGATCGAACTTTTTATCGTCACCGCGATCTACGGGATCCTTGCGGCCTCCACACATTTGCTTCCCGCTATCAATCAAGCCGCGACGCCGCTGTGGCCGCCAACGGGGGTTGCGCTCGCGCTGATGCTGCTGCGTGGCTACCGGATCTGGCCGGCGATCCTGGTGGGCGCCGTCGCGCCTTACCTGATGACCGACCGATCGCTCCTGGAGTTTGCCGCCGCCGGGATCGGCACGCTCCTTGCTGCACTGGCCGGGACATGGCTGATCGGACGCTGGTCGAACGGTTGCCAGACGTTTGCCACGCCATCCGGTGTCGCAAAATTTGCAGGCATCTCCTTTGCGCCGACCGCGATGATCAGTTCATTCTCCGCCTTGGCCGGATCCATCTTCGTCAACGAACCGAGCTTTCCCGATTCCGTCGCCGCGGGGTTGACCTGGTGGCTTGCCGACGCAGCCGCGACTCTGGTGATTGCTCCGGTCATCGTGCTCTGGGCGATGATGCCCTTACGGATTTCCTCCAGGTGGGATCTGTTGGAATCGATCGCAGTTATCGCTCTCGCTGGTCTCATTGGGATCGTAGCCTACAGCCCGCTCATCGGCAGTGACCTCGTCAGCGACGATCTCAACGTGCCGTTGCCGCATCGCAGCCTGCTGGGTTTTCTGGCTTTGCTCCCGTTGATCTGGACCGGTCTGCGCGGCAATCGATGCACCGCGGCTACGGCTGCGCTCATTTTCACTGGAATGGCAGTTTGGGGGTTCGCGTTCGGTCATGATCCATTTCCGAAAGCGGATCCGAACGGAGCGCTGTTGTCACTGCTCGTGCTTTCGATCAGCGTATCGGCGCCCCCTCTTGCCCTGGCTGCGGCAATTGCCACGCGCCAGACGACGGAAGCCCATCTGCTTTCCGTGCAGGACCAGTTGAACGGTCAACTTGAACGGAACGCTTCGGCGCTCGACAGCATCAGACGGCACTTCCAGACCCTTATCGAAGGCGTCGTCGATTATGCGATTTTTGCGCTTGATAGAGAAGGACACGTTACGAGTTGGAATAGCACCGCTCAAAAGATCATCGGCTACACCTCGGAAGAAATCATCGGCAAGCATTTTGGAATATTCTATCGGCCGGATGAACGCCGCGCGGGTTCGCCGACACACGCGCTGGAAACGGCAATCGAAAGAGGCAAGTACGACGTAGAGGGTTGGCGCATCAGAAAGAATGGTACGCCGTTCTTCATCACGGGCTCAGTCTCGTCGAGCCATGATGACTCAGGAAATCTGATCGGCTTCATCAGTATTCTGCGGGACGCAACCGAGCGACGCGACGCGGAGGAGAAGCTGGTTCAGGCACGCGAACAGCTCGCGATGTCGCAGAAGATGGAGGCAATCGGCAAGCTGACCGGCGGAATTGCACACGACTTCAACAATCTATTGATGATCATCGGAGGCAGTGCCCAGATCTTCACACGCCTGCTTGATCCAAAACTGCCCAAGGCAATTGAAGCCATACAGACCGCGGCCAAACGCGGCGAGAGCCTCACGCGCCAATTGTTGACGTTCTCTCGTCATCAGCATCTCAGCCCGACGGTCGTCGATCTGAATGCGTCCATCAAGAACATGCGGACCATGATCGAGAGCTCGCTGCGCGGGAACATCGTGTACAATGAGAACGTCGGCGAGAGCGTCGCGTCGGTCAAGGTGGACCTCGCCGAGCTGGAACTTGCGATCGTCAACATCGCCGTCAATGCGCGCGATGCAATGCCAAGCGGCGGCACGTTCACCTTATCCGTCCATGCGGTGACCGCGAACCAGGAAACCGGCGGCGATCGCCGCGCAAAGGCTTTCTTTGCGATCGCGCTTGGCGATACCGGCACCGGCATTCCGCCAAACCTGCTGTCCAAGATGTTCGATCCGTTTTTCACGACCAAAGAGGTCGGCAAGGGTACCGGGCTCGGCTTGTCCCAAGTCTATGGTTTCGCGCACCAGGCCGGCGGAACGGTGACGGCGGACAGCAAGGTTGGACAGGGAACAACGATTACAATCTACTTGCCGTCCTGCGCAGACGAGCAGATCACCAGTAAAGAGCTGGCCGCTGCCAGAACAAGAGCAAGGCAGCCGCAGCGGCAGACGGTTCTCGTTGTCGACGACAGCCCCGAGGTGGCGGATGTGACTTCCTCGCTGTTCGAGCATCTGGGTTATGACACGATCTATCGAGATTCGGCCGAAGCGGCGCTGAAATTGCTCGACGCCGGTACAAAGATCGATCTCGTCTTCAGCGATATCGTCATGCCCGGGACCATCGATGGCGTCGGGCTCGCGAGAGAAGTCCGGTCGCGATACCCCGGTTTGCCGATCGCCCTTACAACCGGCTACAGCGATGCCGCAAAAGCAGCTCCGCCAAGTCTAAAAATACTCCGCAAGCCGTTCGATACCGACGCACTGAGAGATTTTATCCACGATCTTGCGCCGCCGCGACCACCACGATCATCCGGCGCGCCCATGACGTCGAACACGACTGAAGCCTCGCGCAGAAATTGACCGGTCGCGCCATTGCAGAAGCAGCTCGTCGCGCAGCTTGGCGAAGCGTTGATCCGCACCATCGCCGCTGATGGACATGACTGCTGCTAGCGATCCTGGAAGGCCAGCCGCGCGCCAAGCGCGACCAGGATGCTGCCGCCGATCCGCTGCATGATGCGCTGCGACCGCTTCGAGCGCTGCAGCTTCGACATCACGGCGCTGGCGAAGAACACGCAGACGATGTCGACCGCCGAGAAGGTCAGATTTACCGTTGTGCCGAGCAGGAACAGCTGGGCCCAGACTGGCAGGCCGGCCGACGCATCGACGAATTGCGGCAGGAACGCCAGGAAGAAGATCGCCGTCTTCGGATTGAGCACCTCGACGACGATGCTTTGCGCGAAGGCGCGCTCCGCGGAGAGCGGCCCAAGTGTGGGGCGCTTTGCATTGTCGCGGTCGCGGAACAGCGACAGCCCGAGCCAGACCAGATAGGCCGCGCCGGCAAGCTTCATCGCCATGAACAGCGGCGGCACCGCATGAAACAGCAGAGCGAGGCCGGCGGCCGCGGCGACGACATGGACGTAGCCGCCGAGATGCAGCCCGAGCGAGGCCATCAGCCCCGCGCGCCTGCCGCCCGCTAAAGTGCGGGCCGCGGCGTACAGCATGGCGGGGCCCGGGATCAGCGCGAAGGTTGCGGTCGTGATCGCGAAGGCGAGGTACAATTCCATGTGCGGGCGTCAATCTCTGAAGGGGTTGAGCGGGCGCAACTTCCTCCGCCGTCATTGCGAGCGAAGCGAAGCAATCCATCTGCCCGCATATGCCGATGGATGGATTGCTTCGTCGCTGTCGCTCCTCGCAATGACAGGCTGCATTTTGATTTAGAGCACTCTAATGCGCCGGGATCATCACCGCGACCTCGCGGTCGACCGGATTGTCGCTGGCGCCAAGACCCACGATGACGCCGGCGCGATCCTCGGGCTTGCGGTTCTGGCTCATCTTCTTCTTGGCGTCGATCCGCGTGATCGGCATCCGGAAGCCGACGATGCCGCGCAGCTGCGCCTTGATGAAATCGTCAGGCGCATCGCTGACCTGCCAGGCCTCCTGGCGCGACTTCTCGTGCAGCTCGGTCAACCGGGTCACGACGTCGAGCAGGCGCTCGGCATCCTCGAAGAACTCGGCCGCACCATAGGCATGGACGGCAACGTAATTCCAGGTCGGCACCACCTTGCCGTGCTCGGCCTTGGTCACGTACCAGGACGGCGTCACATAGGCGTCGGGCCCCATGAAGATCGCCATCGCTTCGCCGACCGCCGGCAGCCTCCACTGCGGATTGGGCCGCGCGACGTGACCGTACAGCGTGCCGTAGTCGCCCTCGTTCTCATTGAGGATCAGCGGCAGCGGCGTGCCGATCAGGCCATCGGCGGTTGCGGTGACCAACGTCGCAAGCTTCGAGGCCCGCATCGCGGCGTGGATCGGACCGAGCTCATCCATCTTGAAATGCGGCGGCAGGTACATTGCAGACCTCTTGGCAAACCCCTTGGCGGACCTCTGGCAGGCCTCATCAATTGCGGCTCGCACCATAGCGCTGAAGTGGCCTATGATAAGAGCCACTTTCGATCATCTTGATTGGTCCACTATGCCCCGCCTGCGCACCACGATCAGCATCCCTTCGCTCCGCGCCGTCGACCGCGCCGCCGGACAGGTCGGGCGCCAGATCGCGCAGGCCCTGCGCGCCGCGATTGCGAGCGGCGAACTGAAGGCCGGGGAATTCCTGCCGTCGACGCGCGCACTGTCGGCCTCGCTCGGCGTTGCGCGCGGCACGGTCACGGAAGCCTTCGAGCAGTTGCTGGCCGAGGGCTATCTGGAATCGCAGGTCGGTGCCGGCACCCGCGTCGCGCCGACGCTTGCCGAGCAGGCACGGCCCGCCGAGGTCAATCGCAAGCCGAACAAATCAGTGCCGATCCAGTTGCCGCCGCGCGCGGCGCGGCTTGCCAAAGTGGCGGCGGCCTTCACGCCGATGCCGGAAATCCCGTTTGCGATCGCGGTCCCCGGCGGCGCGGTCGCGCCCGACGACCATTGGCGCCGCCTCGGCAACCGCGTACGCGCATCGCGCGCGGCGGCACCTGCGAGCTATGGCGATCCGCGCGGCCTGATCGAGCTGCGGCAGGCGATCGCCGACTATGTGCGCAAATCCCGCGCGGTGCATTGCGAGCCCGAGCAGGTCGTGATCACGGCCGGCACCCAGCAAGGCCTCTATCTCGCCGGCCGCGTGCTGCTGTCGTCAGGCGATCGTGTCTGGGCCGAGGATCCCGCCTATCCCGGCATGACCGCCGTGCTCGACGATCTCGATCTCTTCACCACGCGCGTTGGCGTCGATGCGCAAGGCATCGACGTCGATGCCGCGATCGCCGCGTGCCCGCACGCACGCGCGGCTTTCGTGACGCCGTCGCATCAATATCCGCTGGGTATGCCGATGAGCATGGCCCGCCGCAATGCGCTGGTGGCGTGGGCGCAGCTGCGCAATGCCTGGATCGTCGAGGACGATTACGACAGCGAGCTGCGCTATGCCGGTCATCCGTTCCCGTCGATGCAGGGCCTCGCGCCGTCGCGGGTGATTTATCTCGGCACGCTGAGCAAGGTGCTGTTTCCCTCGCTGCGGCTCGGCTACATCGTGGCGCCTTCGCCGCTGATCGACGCTTTCGCCGGCGCGCGGGCGCTGCTCGACCGGCATTCGCCGACCACCGATCAGCATGTGCTAGCGGCCTATATGCGCGAGGGGCTGTTCGAGGCGCATATCAGGCGCATTCGCGGCGTCTACGCCGCGCGGCGTGCGACGCTGATCGCGGCGCTGACGCGTCACATGCCTGGTGACGTCACGCTGCAGCCGTGCGACCAGGGCATGCATCTGTTGTTGTGGCTGCCCCACGGCCTCGACGATGTGCAACTGGCAAAATCAGCGCTTGCCGCCGGCATCGTCGTGCGGCCGATTTCGCCGATGTACAAGGCCGCACCGCGCGCCGGCCTGATGCTCGGCTTCGGCGGGTTCGAACCGGAGGCGCTGGAGGCGGCGGCGATCAGGCTACGACGCGCAATCGATCCGCACACGTCGCCGCGGCGGACCAAGTCACGCCGCGCGGACGCGTCACACTGATTTGCTGCCCGGATTACTGCTCGAACGCCGCCTTGAGGCGGTTGAGCTGCGGCACCAGCGGGTTGCCGATGGTCGATCGATCCGGCGCCGGCGCGTGGATCGTGGTGTCGAGGCGGCGGACGCGCGCCTGCAGATCCATCGAACGGGCGATCAGCTGCTGCAATTGCTCGGGCAGCTTGGTCACCATGTCGGCCGGGCCGGGATCGGCGGCCGACAGCTTCACCTTGGTCTTTTCGCGATTGGCCTGGGTCAGCGTCATCTCGCCTTCCTTGACCGCGCGATGCAGCAGCAGCCAGGAGGCGAGCTGCATCAGCCGCGTGGTCAGGCGCATGCTTTCGGTGGCATAGGTCAGGCTCACGGACCGTTCGAGCGCCTTGGCCTCGGCACGTCCGTCGCCGTCGAGATAGGCGGCGGTCTGCTCGACCAGATCCATGCCTTCCCGGAACAGCACGCCGAATGCCGCAGAATTGGTCAGCCGTTCACTGAACAGCACAAGCCCGGCTTCGCTCTGGGAACGATCGGCCATGGTTAACGCCCTCACACCACCGTAACGCCCGCTGGCATCTGACGCGCCAGCTTATGATGAACAAATCATTGCGCGGGCGCGCCGAAGAGTCCAGCCGCAACCGGATTTATGGTTTCCAGCCGCTAGGACGCACAAAAAAGAGCCGCCGTTTCCGGCGGCTTTGAAGTTGATAACAGGGAGGCGTCAAACAGAGTGGACAGGAGCCACTCGGTGTCCAAACGAGGACAATGCAGTCATAATCGAGAAAGCTTAACCGATCGTAAATGAACGGATTTCTTGACACTTTGTTTGCCATGTCGGCCATTGACCTAGTTTGGGACGGGCCTCTTCTCCTTCCCCCTGAAAGGGGGAAGGTCGGGATGGGGGTCAACCGCAGGCGACGGCGTATGTGGAGAGAGCTGATCCCCACCCGCTTTGCTCTGGCGAGCAAAGCGACCTCCCCTTTTCAAGGGGAGGTGGAGCCGCGTAGCCCGGATGGAGCGCAGCGAAATCCGGGAAACGCCCATCCGCGGATAACACTGCCCCGGATTGCGCTGCGCTTCATCCGGGCTACGACAGCAATGAGATCGCCGCGCTACGACTTGAAGAACGCGTTCGCGGCATCCTTCGACGCGCGCTTCTTTGTCATCGCCTCTTTCAGGCGATCGACTTCGGTCGTGAGCAGCGCGATGCGCTCGGTCAACTCCTCGACCGACAGCAGCGAGAGATCCTGTCCGATCTCGTGGCTGATTTTCTTCCGCGGCCGGTCCTCATCCTCAATCGGCATGTGTCTTCCCCGCGATGCTGATCTGGCGCCCTGCGCCCAGCGATGATAGATATCCGTCCAGAGGAGAATTTTGCAGTGACTTTCGTGTGCGCGCAACATCTGACGCGAATGCCCCGGCCCGACCGCAAGGAGTCTGACCGGACGGGATAGTTGCGCGCCTGCGCGCGAGGCATGAGCCGACCCCAAGCCCTTCCGATCATGCGGGAGGGCTTTTTGATTTTCCGCTTTGATTCTTGCGGGGTCGGCATCACCGAACGCGAAAGACCTTAACCCATGACCAAGATTCTCATCACCAGCGCGCTGCCCTACGTCAACGGCGTCAAGCATCTCGGCAACCTCGTCGGCTCGCTGCTGCCCGCCGACGTCCACGCCCGCTTCCGCCGGCAGACCGGCTGCGACGTGCTCTTCATCTGCGCGACCGACGAGCACGGCACACCGGCCGAGCTCGGCGCCATCGAGGCCGGACAGGACGTCCGCGCGTTCTGCGCCGCGCAGCACGCCATCCAGGCCGACATCTACCGGCGCTTCGGTCTGTCGTTCGATCATTTCGGCCGCACCAGCTCGCCGTACCACCATGCGCTGACGCAGCACTTCTGTCGCCGGCTCGATGACGCCGGGCTGATCGAAGCACGCACCTCCCGACAGGTGTTCTCGCCGGCCGACCGGCGCTTCCTGCCAGACCGCTACGTGCTCGGCACCTGTCCGCATTGCGGCGACGCCGGCGCGCGCGGCGATCAATGCGACCATTGCGGCACGCTGCTCGACCCGCCGGACCTCATCGATCCCCGCTCGGCGCTGTCAGGCGACCGCGCGCTCGAGATCCGCGACAGCCGCCATCTCTATCTGCGCCAGTCGCAGCTGGTCGACAGCATCGGCGCATGGATCGACAGCCGCACCGGGTGGCCGCCCTTCGTGGTGTCGACCGCGAAGGGCTGGCTCAATGCGGAATTGCGCGACCGCTGCATCACGCGCGACCTCGCCTGGGGCATCGCGGTGCCGCGCGACGGCTTCGACGGCAAGGTGTTCTATGTCTGGTTCGACGCGCCGATCGGCTACATCGCGGCGACGCAGGAATGGGCCGACGCCGCGCCAGGCCGCGACTGGCGGCAATGGTGGTGGCAGGCCGATGACGTGAGCTACATCCAGTTTCTCGGCAAGGACAACATCCCGTTCCACACCGTGAGCTTTCCGGCGACGCTGATCGGCTCGGGTGAACCGTGGAAGACCGCCGATGTGATCAAGGGATTCCACTGGCTGAATTACGAGGGCGGCAAGTTCTCGACCAGCAGGAAGCGCGGCGTCTTCACCGATGCGGCGCTGGAGGAATTGCCTGCCGATCTTTGGCGCTGGTGGCTGATCGCCAACGCGCCCGAAAGCGCCGACACCGATTTTGGCGTCGCCAGATTCGTCGCCGACGTGAACAAGGATCTCGCCGACATCTTCGGCAATCTCGCCAACCGCATCATCAGCTTCGCGCATCGCGCCTTCGATGGCCGCATCCCGGATGGTGGCGCTCCCGGCGATGCCGAGCGACAACTCGCGCTTGAACTGGAGCAGCGCATCGCAGCGCTGCACCGCCATCACACGGCGCTGGAATTTCGCGCAGCGGCGGCCACGACCCGCGCGATCTGGGACACCGCGAACGCTTATCTGCAACACGCGGCACCCTGGACAGCGATCAAGTCCGATCCGGCACGCGCGGCAGTCATCACCCGCACCGGGCTCAATCTTGTCGCGCTCAGCGCCACGCTGGCGTGGAGCATCGTGCCTCACCTCGCGGCGCGCGTGCTCGGCGCGCTCGGTCAGAGCGATGCCGTACCGCGCTGGCCCACTGGCCCACTCGTTCCGCTGCTCGATCGTGGCGCGGGCACGCCGGTCGCAAGGCTCGGCCCGCTGGTCGAGAAGATCACGCCTGAGAGAGCCAGCCAGCTCACGGCGCGGTTCGGGGCTTAATGGCGTTTCGCTTCGGTGGAAAAGGCGGTATGCCATCCGCCAATCCTCTCCACTGACCAGGGACCAGCCATGCCAAATCTGCCCGCGCAAATGACCGTCGTTGCCATCAGCAAGCCGGGTGGCCCTGAGGTGCTGGTGCCGGAGACCCGCGCGGTGCCGGCGCCGAAGGCCGGCGAGATTTTGGTCAAGGTCGCGGCCGCCGGCGTCAATCGTCCCGACGTCGCGCAGCGCTCCGGCTCCTATCCGCCGCCGCCCGGCGCCAGCGACCTGCCCGGCCTCGAAATCGCGGGCGAAGTGGTCGCGCTCGGCGAAGGCGCAGAGCACAAGATCGGCGACAAGGTGATGTCGCTGGTCGCCGGCGGCGGCTACGCGCAATATTGCATCGCGCAGGACGCGCAGGCGATGACCGTGCCGCCCTCGCTGTCGATGCAGGAAGCCGGCGCGATTCCGGAAACGCTGATGACCGTCTGGCACAATGTGTTCGAGCGCGGCGCGCTGCAGGCCGGGGAGACGCTGCTGATCCACGGCGGCTCGTCGGGCATCGGCACGATGGCGATCCAGCTTGCCAAGGCGTTCGGCGCCAAGGTGATCGTCACCGTCGGCTCGCAGGACAAGGCCGATGCCTGCCTCAAGCTCGGCGCCGATCACGCGGTCAATTACAAGACCGAGGATTTCGTCGAGGCGGTGAAGAAGGCCACCGGCGGCAACGGCGCCAATGTCATCCTCGACATGGTGGGCGGCGACTATATCGACCGGAACTACGACGCCGCCGCGGTCGAGGGCCGCATCGTCCAGATCGCGTTCCTATCGGGAACACCGAAGGCCACGGCCAATTTTGCCAAGCTGATGGTCAAGCGGCTGCACCACACCGGCTCGACCCTGCGCCCCCGTAGTAATGCGGACAAGGCGGCGATGGTCGCGGCGATCGAGGTAAAGGTGCTGCCGTTGCTGCGCGAAGGCCGCGTCAAACCGCTGATGGACAGCACATTCCCGCTGGAAAAGGCCGCCGACGCGCACCGGCGCATGGAGACCAGCGAACATATTGGCAAAATTGTGTTGGCGGTTTAACCCTCGCGACGGAAGCAGGGGCGGAAACCCTTTGATTCCCTTCGCTTTCGTGTCATTTATCGCGCCACCGCCGGGCCGGTCGCCGGGTCCGGTCAGTTTGTCGATCGCGGAGTACTGACATTGCGTCTGATCAGGTGCCTTGCGCTGCTCGCGCTGGGCCTCATGATGTTTGCCGCCGCGCCTGCCGCGTATGCGATCGACGCGGTCAGCGTGCGCAGCGATGCGCCGGCGATCGACTTGACGGCGGTTCTCGACCATCAGCGCAGTGAAACCGACCGCATCCAGGTCTCCACCGCACCCGGAACCGACGGCATCGTGCGCCGCATCGAGGTTCGCGCTCGCGAAGGCGGCCAGAACTGGGTGGTGTTCGCGCTCGCCAACAACACCGACGACCAGCTCGACCGCCTGATCGTTGCGCCGCACTACCGCATCGTGTCGTCCGGCCTGCTGTGGCCCGACCTCGGCCTGTCGCGCATCGCCACCATCACGCCCTCGGTCGGCGATCGTCCGGAGCGGCAGGAGAGCCCGACCGCCGACGTGTTCCGCATCACGCTCGATCCCGGCGCCGTCGTCACCTATGTCGCGGAACTGCGCACCGACAAGCTGCCGCAGCTCTATCTGTGGGAACCCGACGCCTACAAGGACAAGGTCAACTCGTTCACGCTGTACCAGGGCATCGTGATCGGCATCTCGGGCCTGCTCGCGCTCGTGCTCACGATCTTGTTTGTGGTCAAGGGCAGCATCATGTTCCCGGCCGCCGCGGCGCTGGCCTGGGCGGTGCTGGTCTATATCGGCGTCGACTTCGGCTTCTGGGGCAAGGTGCTCGACATGTCGAACAACGCCGAGCGCGTCTGGCGCGCGGCGGGCGAGGCGATCCTCGCGGCGACGCTGCTGGTGTTCCTGTTCGCATATCTGAATTTGAGCAGATGGCACGTCCGCTACTCGCACATCACGATCGGCTGGCTGGTCTTCCTCGGCTCGCTGGTCGCGCTGGCGCTGTTCGATCCCGCGGTCGCCTCCGGCATCGCGCGCATGTCGCTGGTGATGATCGCCTTCGCGGGCTTCGCGCTGATCGTCTATCTCTCGACCCACGGCTTCGACCGCGCGGTGCTGTTGATCCCGACCTGGTTCCTGCTGGTGGTCTGGGTGGTCGCGGCCGGCATGACGGTCGCGGGCTCCGTCACCAACGACATCGTCGGCCCGGCGCTGCTCGGCGGCCTGGTGCTGATCGTGATGCTGATCGGATTCACTGTGATGCAGCACGCCTTCGCCGGCGGCGGCGCCACCACCGGAGTCGTCTCCGATGTCGAGCGCCGCGCGCTGGCGCTGACCGGCTCCGGCGACCTGATCTGGGACTGGGACGTGTCCGCCGACAAGGTGTTCACCAGCCCCGAGACCGAGGCCCTGCTCGGCCTCAAGCGCGGCACGCTGGAAGGCCCGGCGGCGAAATGGCTCGAGGTGCTGCACCCGCTCGACCAGGACCGCTTCCGCGCCGCGCTCGACAGCGTGCTCGACCAGCGCCGCGGGCGCCTGGTGCAGGATTTCCGGCTGCGCACGCCCGACGGCCACTTCATGTGGTTCGCGCTCAAGGCGCGGCCGGTGGTCGGCTCCGACGGCGAGGTCTCGCGCGTGGTCGGCACCCTCACCGACGTCACCGAGTTCAAGAACTCCGAAGAGCGGATGCTGCATGACTCCGTCCATGACAACCTGACCGGCCTGCCGAACCGCCGGCTGTTCATGGACCGCCTCGGCGCAGTGGCGAATCTCGCCAAGACCATGCCGAACCTGCGGCCGACCCTGATGGTGATCGACCTCGACCGCTTCAAGCAGGTCAACGATTCCGTCGGCATCGCGGTCGGCGATTCCATTTTGCTGACGCTGGCGCGGCGGCTGACCCGCATCCTCAAGCCGCAGGACACGCTGGCGCGCATGGCCGGCGACCAGTTCGGCCTGATCCTGCTGTCGGAGCAGGACCCGGCGCGGATCACCAATTTCGCCGAGACCATCCGCAAGACCATCCGCGCCCCGATCGCGTTCAACGACCGCGAGATCTTCCTGACCGCCTCGATCGGCCTTGCGCTGTCCGACCCGGCGGCGCCGCTGACCGACGAGATCATCAAGGACGCCGAGCTTGCGATGTATCATTCCAAGCGGATCGGCGGCGACCGCATCGACGTCTACAAGCCGGCGATGCGGGCGCGCAAGACCGACCGCCTGACGCTTGAGAGCGACCTGCGCCGCGCCATCGAGCGGCAGGAGATCACGATCCTGTACCAGCCGATCGTGCGGTTGGAGGATCGCGCGATCGCCGGCTTCGAGGCGCTGGCGCGCTGGGATCATCCCAAGCTCGGCCGGATGTCACCGTCGGAGTTCATCAACGTCGCCGAGGAGACCGGCCTGATCGTCGATCTCGGCATGTTCGTGATGGACCAGACCGCGCGCCAGCTCGCGGTGTGGCAGCGCGCGATGCGCGCCCGCGAGCCGATCTTCGCCTCGGTCAACGTGTCGTCGCGGCAGCTGCTGCGCCACGATCTGATCCACGATATCCGCACCGTGCTGTCGCGCTCCTCGGTGGCGCGCGGCACGCTGAAGCTTGAGCTGACGGAATCGCTGGTCATGGAGAACCCGGAGCACGCCGCCCAGATGCTGGCGCGGATCCGCGAGCTCGGCACCGGGCTGTCGCTCGACGATTTCGGCACCGGCCACTCCTCGCTGTCCTATCTGCAGCGCTTCCCGTTCGACACCATCAAGATCGACCAGTCCTTCGTCCGCACCACCAGCCGCGGCACCCGCCCGGTGATCCTGAAATCGATCATCGCGCTGGCCCACGATCTCGGGATGGAGGTGGTGGCGGAAGGCGCCGAGACGGATTCGGACGCCGTCGAGCTCTACCAGCTCGGCTGCGAATACGCCCAGGGCTTTGCCTTCGGCGAGCCGATGGACGCGGATGCCGCGACCCGGCTCCTCACCGAGGAGCGGCTGGAAGCCGCGAGCTAAGCTCGGCCAAGTAAGTTAGCATCGTCTTGCTGCGGATTCGCTGCACCTCTCCCGCTTGCGGGGGAGGTCGCTGCGCGTAGCGCAGCGGGTGGGGGCTCTCTCCATGGAACGACTCGCGGAGAGAGCCCCCACCCCAGCCCTCCCCCGCAAGCGGGAGAGGGAGCGCACCTTCTCCGCGATGACTGTCCGACCTTACAGGATCGCGCCTTAGCGCGGCTTGGGCATGCGCTTGAACTTGACGCTCTTGCCGTCGGCCTGGCGGGTGGCGATGTAGCCGGCCTCGAGGCAGGCCTCGCGCTGCGGCATCTTCTCCTGCGGGCTGCGCAATGTCTCCCACCACGACGCCCGGTGCGCGGCGCGCGGCAGCGCCGCATCGATGATCGCCTCGATCTCCTCGAAGGTCAGCACGAATTCGGGCAGATGCTGCTTCTTCAGATAATCCCGCAATGCGTCGTAGTCGTTCACAACGTCCTCGATGACAAAAGTCCGGCAACCACCCGTTAACCCATTCGGCGGCTGCTGTCGCCATTTAAGGCGACAACAAGATTTCCCGTTGCATGACGGCGCATTGGAGCGGGACATGTCATTTCGACGGGGAAACGACGCAAGGCGGCGCTGGCGGCTATCGGCAAAGCTGCTGATCGCGGCGTCGGTTGCGACCGTCCTCGGCTTCTCCGCGGTCTGCGCTGGCGTGATGTTCGACATGCGCCGCGGCGAGGAGGAACTGGCCCGCCGCACCCTGGAGAATCTGGCGTCGGGGATCGAGGCCGACATCAGCCGCAACATCGAGCTCTACGACCTGTCGCTGCGCGCGGTCGCCAGCAATCTCGAGATGCCGGAGATCCGCAATATCAGCAAGGAACTGCGCCAGCTGATCCTGTTCGATCACGCCGCGACCGCAAAACATTTCGGCGCGATCCAGGTGTTCGACACCAAGGGCAATTTGACCATCGACGCGGCGAGCCTCGATCCACGGCCGGAGAACCGCAGCGACGAGGAGTATTTCACGGTCCAGCGCGACAATCCCGATGCCGGCCTTTACATCAGCCGGCCGATGCTGCATCGCGGCGCCTACGCCATCGTGCTGAGCCGGCGCATCGTCGACGACGAGGGCCGCTTCCTCGGCGTCGTGGTCGGCTCGATCCGCTTCAGCTATTTCCACGATCTGTTCGGACGGCTGAACCTCATGCCGGGCGACACCATCACCGTGCTGCGCAACGACCGCACCATCATCATGCGGACGCCGTTCGATCTCGACGTGATCGGCAAGAACCTCGCGCAGCAGCTGGACTGGAAGGCCGAGAACCTGAAGGTGGGCGGCGCCTTCTCCGGCAAGGGCCCGGTCGACGACATACCGCGGCTCTATGTCAGGCGCAGCAGCTCCGGGCCGCTTTACGTGGTGGTCGGCAAGCCGCTCGAAGCCGTCTTCAACCTCTGGCGCACCGAGGCCATTCGCATCGGCGCGATCATGGCGTTTCTGATCCTGTTCGTGCTCAGCGCAACGCTGGTGCTCGCCCGCGAGATCGTTCGCCGCGCCGACGCCGAGGACAAGCTCGAGGAGATGGCGACCACCGACGCCCTCACCGGCCTGAAGAACCGGCGCAAGTTCGACGGCGAGATCGAGCGCGAATGGCGCCGTGCCGGCCGCTACGGCCAGCCGGTCGCGCTATTGATGATCGATGCCGATCATTTCAAGGCCTACAACGACACCTATGGGCATCAGGCCGGCGACCAGGTGCTGGTCGGGATCGCGATCTGCATTTCGGACGCGGTGCGCCGGGCCGGCGATTGCCCGGCGCGCTTCGGCGGCGAGGAGTTCGCCGTGCTGCTGCCCAACATGACCGCGCTCGAGGCCTTCAACCTGGCCGAGACCATCCGCCACAAGGTCCAGCAATGGTGCGCGGGCGAACTGATCACGACAGTCAGCATCGGCGTCGCCAGCATGCGGCCGACCGCGGGCCAGCAATGGTCCGATCTGATCGAGGCCGCCGACAAGGCGCTCTACGCCGCCAAGGCCAACGGCCGCAACCAGTCGGTGCTCGCAACCGTGCCGAAGATCGCGCTGGTGGCGTGAGGGGCCAAGCGGCTGCAAAATGCCGGGCTTCACGGGCAATCAGTTAGACGCGAAGCCCTCTCCGCATCGTCGTCCCGGCGAAGGCCGGGACCCATAACCACAGGCCCTCGTCGTCGAAGCGAGCTGTGGCCCCAGCGTCGCGCAACAATGAGCATTTGGGGTAATGGGTCCCGGCCTTCGCCGGGACGACACTGAGTTTGTTGCGGCGTCGAAACTCATACATCGGCATTCTGAACGCTGCCCCGCCGCTGCGGCGCCGCCTCAGCCCCGCCACTTCTTCTTCGGCTTCTTGCCGAACTTCGGCTTCGCCGACACGTCCAGCCACTGCGTGGGTCCGGCGTGGCTGGACTTGCCCGGGTGCTTCTTTTTCTTTCCGAACCGCGGCTCGTCGCCGGATTTCGGCCTGAAGCCTTTTCCGTCCCGATCGGATCGGAACGAGTCCCTGGATTGCTTTTTTGACGCGTATTCCTGACGCGAACCGCTCGCGGCTTCGCTCGAAAACGCTCTGGCCTCGCGATCCGGCTTGCCGCGCCGCTTTCCCGCCCCCTCGTCGCGTGGCCCCTCGGCGCGCGGCGCGCTGTATCCGCCGTCGCCATCGTCGCGCCAGGACTTGCGCACCGGCTTCTCGCGCACCTCGCCCTGCGGCGCGCCCGCCAGCGGCTCGATGCGGATGCTGTCCTCCTTGTCCGGACGCTTGATCTTGACCGCGAAGGAATCCGCGACCCGCGAGGCGATCTCGAACTCGGTGGTCGTGTCCATGATCTTGATCGCGCCGATGTCGCGCTTGTCGATGCCGCCGCGGCGGCAGATCATCGGCAGCAGCCAGCGGGCTTCGGCGTTCTTCCGGCGTCCGATCGCGGCCCGGAACCAGACGGTCGCCTCCTCCATGCCATGACGCGCAGAGGACTTGCCGGTCTTCGATCGCGGCCCGGCGGCACGATCATCGCGGCGCGAGGCGCGCTCGCCGCGGCGATCGTCGCGGTCCCGGCCGCGTCCCTCGCCGGGATCGAGAATGTCTTCGGGCGCAGGCAGCCGCGCGCGGTAGAGCCGGGCGAGCGCTGCGGCAATCGCCTCGGGCGCGCGTTCGGCGAGCAAGGCCTGCGCCAGCGCCAGATCGTCTGATGTCGCCTCCTCGGAGAACACCGCATCCTGCAGCAGGCGATCATGGTCGAGCTTGCGGATCTCCTCCGCCTGCGGCGCAGAGCCCCAGACCACATCGATGCCGGCGAGATCGAGCAGCAATTCGGCGCGCCGCCGCCGTGCCGGCGGCACCAACAGGATGCTGACGCCCTTGCGGCCGGCGCGGCCGGTGCGGCCCGAGCGATGCTGCATGACCTCCGGGTCTTTCGGCAGATCTGCGTGAATGACGAGATCGAGGCTCGGCAGGTCGATGCCGCGCGCCGCGACGTCGGTCGCGACGCAAACCCGCGACCGCCCGTCGCGCAACGCCTGCAGCGCCTGGGTCCGCTCGTTCTGGGTCATTTCGCCCGACAGCGCGGCGACGGAGAACCCGCGCTCGAGCAGCGCCGCCTGCAAATGCCGGACGGCCTCACGGGTGTTGCAAAACACCAGCGCGCTCGGCGCCTCATGGAAACGCAGCACGTTGACGACGGCGTGCTCGACGTCGTCGGCAGCCACCCGGATGGCGCGGTACTCGATATCGGCATGGCCGCCTTCGTCGCCCGCGACCTCGATCCGGAACGCCTGCTCCTGATACTGCTTGGCAAGCGCGACGATGCCGCGCGGGAACGTCGCCGAGAACAGCAAGGTGCGGCGGGTGTCCGGCGTGGTCTCGAGGATGAATTCCATATCCTCGCGGAAACCGAGATTGAGCATTTCATCGGCCTCGTCGAGCACGACGACCTTGAGTTCCGAAATGTCGAGACGGCCGCGCCGCAAATGGTCGCACAACCGGCCGGGCGTCCCCACCACGATGTGGGCACCCTCGGCAAGCTCGCGCTGCTCGCGGCGCGGATCCATGCCGCCGACGCAGGAGACGACGCGGCCGTCGGCCTGTTCATAAAGCCAAGCAAGCTCGCGCTGGACCTGCAAGGCGAGCTCGCGCGTCGGCGCGACGATCAGGGCCAGCGGGGCGGCGGCCGGCTCGAACCGCTCGGCGCCGTCGAGCAGGTCCTTTGCCATGGCCAAGCCGTAGGCAACGGTCTTGCCCGAGCCGGTCTGGGCTGAAACCAGGAGATCGCGGTCCACAGCGTCGTCCGCGAGCACGGCGAGCTGGACCGGGGTCGGTTGATCGTAGTTGCGCTCAGCCAAGGCGCGGGCGAGCGGCGAACTTGTGGTCGGAAAGGGCACGAGATGGGAAACCTTGATTGGTCCGGGCGCAGAACGTCGAGCGGGACGACCTGGAGCTGCGTACCCGGCAAGCGGCACAGCCGCATGACGATTTGGGGTGCTTTACGCCAAGAAGCGCCAAATCGCCATGCCCCATCGCAGAAAAGCTGGCGCGCGGATCAAGCGGGCTGCCCGATCGGGGCCGTAGGGCCGGTCAGCGCGATGGCGGGTGACGGCTTCGCCTGATCCGCAAGACTGTCGGATCGGCGAGAGCCGCCGCTACTTGCCGCCTTGGCGCATTTGAGAGGTCAAGAGGGACGAGAACGGGACGAGCGCCGTTGCAGGGACTCCCCGGACGCGGCATCACTTCGCCTTGAGCGCCTTCTCGTGGCTCTCGAGCGCCGCCGTCATCAGCTTCGGCAATTGCGCGGCATAGACCTCGATGAAGGTGGCATCGCCGCAGGCCTCCGGATCGCGCGCGGCCTGCTCGGCGATGCGCGCGGCCCTGGCCTCGCATTTCGCGAACATGTGCCAGAACCAATCGGCATTCTTGCCGAGTGCCGGCTTGTTCTTCTTGATGACGGCGGCGCCGACCGCGCTCATCGCGCTGACGACGCCGGCGCCCAGCGTGCTGATGGCGCGCGCGTTAAGGATGTCCTCGCGCCCTTGCGCGGTGGCGTTGGTGGCGGTCGCTCGTCCCTTGGCCGGCATGCTGTGAGCTCCTTCGATCCCTGCGGCGGATGCAGCATCGGCCGCGGAAGTTGAGGAAAGCTCAAGGGGCATGGTTGAGAACCGCTATGGATTTCATTCCGGTTTTATGCGCTTCCGAGCGATCGAGCCTGGAGGGGAGTTTTGCCCTCTTCTCCGCGCGGGAATCCGTCAGGCGTCGTTACCCTTTGGCGCCGTAGCGGCGGATCAGCTGACCGGCCACATCGTCGAGATCATTGCCGACGACCTGCGGCTGCGGGCCGACGCCGAGGACATCGTTGCCGGGACGCTTGATCAACGCGGCCTCCCAGCCGGCCGCGACCGCGCCCAGCGTGTCCCAGGTGTGGCAGGCGATCAGGCAGAACTCCGAGGGCTTCGCCCCGAGCTCCTTCTCGACATAGCCATAGGCCTGCCGCGACGGCTTGTGATGCTTGACGCCGTCGGCGGAGAAGCGCCGCTCGAACAGATCGACGATGCCGCCATGGGTGAGCTGCCGGGTCTGTACCTCGAGCAGATTGTCGGTCAGCGTGAACAGGCGCAAGCCCGCCGCGCGCAGCCTGCGCAGCGCGCCGGGCACTTCGCCGTGCGGCGGCATGGTGGAGAATTTCTCGGTCAGCTCCTGCTTGTCGGCATCGTCGATCCTGATGCCGCGGGTGTCGGCCAGCATCTTCATGACCGCGGCGCCGATATCGGTGAACGGCACGTAACACCCCGCGACGGTGAGCGAGGCCGAGTACATGATGAAGTTGGCGAACCACAGCCGCATCGCGCTCTTGTCGTTGAAGATGCGCGCGAACACCGGCTCCATGGTCTCGAGGTCGAGCAGGGTTTCGTTGACGTCGAACACGATCAAGGGAAGTGCCGCCATTTCGTTGGACTCCTGTTGGTCTTTGTTTTGAGCATGATCTTTTCGGAAAACCGCTACGCACTTTTCCGGATCATGCTTTGGTGGTCTCAGCCCCTGTCCTTCATCCGGCTGCGGTGCGCAGCCTGCTTGGCGCGGTTGCCGCAGATCGCCATGCTGCACCATCGGCGCGCACGCGCCCGCGTGTGGTCGGCGAACATCAGCGTGCAGGCCGGGCCCTCGCACGCCTTGATGTCGGAAAAGCTTTCCTCGCAGACGACCCTGGCCATCGCTCCCCCGATCGGCAGCAGCAATGTTTCGGCCGAGCGCCAGCGCCGGGTCCGCTCCAGCGTGAAACCGTCATGGCCGCCATCGCCGTCCTTGTGGCGATGCGCCACGATCCGGCTGAACGCCTGATCGCTTTCCAGCAGCCGGTTCAGCGGCTCGATCTCCTTGAGCGCACGCGGCGCCAGCGGCCGGCCCATATGCTTGCGGACGAAGCCGCGGAACCATTCGCGCAAATCGCGGGCCTGACCGGCGACGTCGTCGAGCTCGCCCGGCGTCGCGCGCGCCTTGAGCTCGTCGAGCACATCGGGCGGCACCAGCTGCGCCTGCGCGAGCCAGCGCAACAGGCCGTCGCCATCGGCGATCCAGTCGACCGGCGTATCGACCGGCGTCGCAATCGAATTGATGAAATCGAGGCCCAGGCTGTCGGCGATGAACATCGCGGGCGGATGGGATTGCACGGTGACGCCCTCCTGGCGGCTTTCTGACGGCTTCCTCAGTCGCAAAATAGTAACCTTATAAAATTCATTTGACAAGTTACGCGCATTGGATCATAAGCGCAGTAACCTCTCAAACTGCATTTTAGAGGTTACAGTCAGAACCGGCCTGAAACGAGGGAGCGGACGATGTCGAACAAGGATGTCAGCGTGGTGCTTGCGCATGGCGCGTGGGCCGATGGCTCGAGCTGGGCGCGGGTGATCACGGCGCTCGATGCCGAGGACATCAGGGCGGTAGCGGCGCCGCTGCCCCTCACCTCGCTCGCCGACGACGTCGCCGCGCTGAACGGCACCCTGGACCGCGTCGCTGGCCCGGTGGTGCTGGTTGGCCATGCCTATGCCGGCGCCGTGATCGCCGAGACCCGCTCGCCGCGCGTCAAGGCGCTGGTCTATGTCGCGGCGCTGGCGCCGGATGAAGGCGAGACGGTCGCCGACGTATTCTACCGCCTGCCGCCGCATCCGTTCGCGCCGCAGCTCGCGCCCGACGCCAATGGCCTGATCTGGCTGCCGGAGTCCGCTTTCGCAGCGGCCTTCGCGCAAGGCGCCCGGTCCGAGGACCTCGCGGTGCTCGCCGCGGTGCAGCGGCCGATCTCGCCGGCCTGCATCACCGTGCCGGTCGGCCGCCCGCTCTGGAAGGACGTCCCGAGCTGGTTCCTGGTTGCCGAGGACGACCGGATGATCGCGCCCGAGACCCAGCGCAGCATGGCGGCCCGGATGCGGGCGACCGTGCGCTCACATCCCGTCGATCATACCCCGATCGTCACCGCGCCGAAGCTCGTCACCGACATCATCCGGGAAGCGGTCGAGAACGTTACAGAGCACTGACCTCTTCCCACGATTTCGGACAGGAGAGCTGCCATGCAGGAAAAACGCCTCTCGGCCGACCGGCTCGGCGCGTTTTCCGATGCGGTGATCGCCGTCATCATCACGGTGATGGTGCTGGAGCTGAAGGCGCCGGAGGGCCTCGCGGTTCGCCGACCTGCTGCCGCTGTGGCCGACCGCGATCAGCTACGCCGCGAGCTATCTGTTCATCGCGGTGATCTGGGTCAATCATCACCATCTGCTGCATCTGGTGCGGCAGCCGACGCCGCGGTTGATCTGGCTGAACTTCGTGCATCTGTTCGCGGTTTCGCTGCTGCCGTTTGCCACCGCATGGGTCGCGCGATCGCACATGGCCGCCGCGCCGGTGGTGGTCTATGCGGTGATCTTCCTGCTGATCGACCTCGCCTATCTCGCCTTCGAGCGCGCGGTGCTGGCGCAGGCGGACCAGAGCCTGATCTCCGAGCGCGTGCGGACATGGACGCAGCGTCGCACCTTGCTCGCCGTGCTGGTGTTCGCGGCCGGCGCCGCCATCGCGCCGTTCATGCCGCTGCTGGGCTTTGCCACCGTGTGCTGCGCCCTGCTGCTCTATCTGCGTCCCGAAGCGATCAGCGGGCTCGCGAAGCAAATCAAATCCTAAGTCCCGGAACTCACCAACGCACGATCACAAGGAGTGACAGATGTCCAAGGTCAAATACCGCATTGCCGATGTCGACGGCTTTAACATCTTCTATCGCGAAGCCGGTTCGCCCGGCGCGCCAAAGCTGCTGCTGCTGCACGGCTTCCCGAGTGCGGGTCACATGTTCCGCGATCTGATCCCGCAACTCGCGGACAAATTCCACATCGTGGCGCCGGATTTGCCCGGCTTCGGCCAGTCGGACATGCCGCCGCGCGACAAGTTCAACTACACTTTCGACAGCATCGCCGGCGTCATCGATCGCTTCACCGAGGTGATCGGCGTCGATCGCTTCGCGGTCTATGTGTTCGATTATGGCGCGCCGACCGGCTTCCGCCTGGCGGTCAAGCGTCCGGAGCGGATCACGGCGATCATCTCACAGAACGGCAACGCCTATGAGGAAGGCCTCAGCGACGGCTGGACCCCGATCAAGGCCTATTGGCAGGATCCCTCGCCGGCGAACCGCGACGCGCTGCGCGCCTTCCTGACGCCCGAGACCACGCGCTGGCAGTACACCCACGGCACATCAGATCCGCAAACGGTGTCGCCGGACGGGCAGAACCTCGATAATTACTACATGGCGCGGCCCGGCGCGCACGACGTGCAGCTCGATCTGTTCGGCGACTACAAGAGTAACGTCGCGCTCTACCCCACCTTCCAGACTTACTTCCGCACCCACCAGCCGCCGTTCCTCGCGGTGTGGGGCAAGAATGACCCGTTCTTCCTGCCGCCGGGCGCCGAGGCCTTCAGGCGCGACAATCCGAAGGCGGTGGTCAAATTTTTCGACACCGGCCATTTTGCGCTGGAGACGCACGCCGCCGAGATCGCGCAAGCCATCCGCGAGTTCCTGAGCCGCTGAAGGTGGCGGCAGCGACAACTCCATCCGCGTCATTGCGAGCGAAGCGAAGCAATCCATAGCTCCGCACAACGGAAGGATGGATTGCTTCGTCGCTGTCGCTCCTCGCAATGACGGGCTCACATCCACTCAGTCACGCCGACCACTCCAAGGAAGTACACATGACCCAATCCGTCGCCATCGTGACGGGCGCCAGCTCCGGCATCGGACGCGCCACCGCGCTGCGGCTCGCGCGGGATTTTTCCGCCATCGTGCTCGTCGCGCGCAGCGGCGAGAGGCTGCGCGAGGTCGGCAACGAGATCGAAGCCAGCAGCAGCACGCCGCTGGCGCTCGAGCTCGATCTCGCCGCGCCCGATGCCGCCGATGAAATCGTCAAGGCCACGCTGGATCGCTTCGGCCGCATCGACGCGCTGGTCAATGTCGCAGGCTCAGTGCCCGGGCTCGATCTGTTCGAGCTGACCGACCAGCAATGGGACGCCGGCCTCGCGCTCAAATTCCACGGCGCCAGGCGGCTGACGATCCGCGCCTGGGACGCGCTGAAAGCGTCGCAAGGCGCTGTCATCTTCACGTCAGGCAATGCCGCCGTGCTGCCCCGCGCCGGCGCCGCCGCGGTGGGCACGATCAACGCCGCGATCGAGGCACTTGCAAAAGCCTTCGCCGAGCGCGGCATCGACGACGGCGTGCAGGTGAACTGCGTGTCGCCGGGCGCCGTGATGACCGGACGCCGCCTCGCGATGCTGGAGAAGGCCGCGGCGGCCAGGCAGGTCGATATCGATACCGCCAAGGCCGGTTTCCTCAGGCAGGCCGGCATCAGACGGTTCGGCACGCCGGAGGAGATCGCCGACCTCGTCGCCTATGCCGTGTCGCCGCCGGCGCGCTGGATGACCGGCACCGTGCTGCGCATCGATGGCGGCGAGATCAGGACTGTCTGACATCGCCGCGCTATTGCCGATGCGCGCGCGGTCATGCTTTCGGCCCCTGCGCGGCGCGTGCCGCGAACATCTCGAGCAGGCGGCCCCAATCGCCTTCGGTATCGAAGATGCGGCGCATCTCGGCGGCGCGGGCGCCGTAACGGTCGAGCTTGCGGTGCTCGAGCTCGACGCGGGTGGCGTCCTTGCCGTCGGCAATGAAGCGGACCTCGATCTCGGTCTTCAGGTTCGGATCGTACTGCCAGTCCGCGGTGATGTCCCACGACAGCACGAGGCGCGACGGGGGCTCCCAGAGCAGCACGCTGCCCCAATCGCAGGTGCTGCCGTCGTCGCCGCGTTCGTACCAGCGGCCGCCGACGCGCGGCTCCATGATTGCATCGACCGCATTGGTCTTGCCGATCTTGTAATGCGCGAGCGGCCACCACGTGCCCATCTGCTCGGTGAAGACGCGCCAGGCCACCGCCGGCGGCGCCTCGACGTTCATCGCCTTGCGGACGCTGTAGGGATCGTAATTGTCGGAGGTCGCTTGCATCGTCATCGGGATCTCCTCTCTTTGGCGGCTTCGCGTTCGGCCGCTTGCTTGAAGGCGGTGAGTGTCTTGTCCCAGAATCCGTCGAGCCAGCCGCGCAGGCTCTCCAGTCCGCGGGTGTCGATGGCATAGAGCCGCCGTGTGCCTTCGATCCGCACCACGGCAAGGCCGGCGTCCTTCAGCACCCGAAGATGCTGCGACACCGCCGGGCGGCTGACCTTGAGGCCGTCCGCGATCTCCTGCACCGATCGATTGCCCTCGCGCAGCCGCTTGAACACCATGCGACGGGTCGGGTCTCCCAGCGCGTCGAGCGCGCGTTCTGCGCTGATCATGATCGTGTCGTCCGTTGTCGGATTTAACGTAAGTCTACACTTACGGTAAGTCAAGGCGAACGCTCGGTTCCAAATGAAACGGCGCGGCTCCGATCGAAGCCGCGCCGTTCAAGTCGTCTTGCCGCAAGTGCAGGCGCTTACGCCGCCGTCACGCGCCAGATCACGTTGCCGACGTCGTCGGCCACCAGCAGCGAGCGGTCGGGGCCGAGCGCGACGCCGACCGGGCGGCCGTACGACACCTTCTCGTCGGGCGCGAGGAAGCCCGACAGGATGTCGCGCGCCGGCCCTGCGGGACGGCCGTCCGCGAACGGCACGAACACCACCTTGTAGCCTGACAGCGTCGAGCGATTCCACGAGCCGTGCTGGCCGATCACCATGCCGTCGGGAAAACCCGGCAGCGTGCCCTGCGGCATCCAGCACAGGCCGAGCGAGGCGGTGTGGCCGCCGAGCGCGTAGTCCGGCTGGATCGCCTTGGCGACCAACGCCGGATCCTGCGGCACGCGATCGTCGACCGTCTTGCCCCAGTAGCAATAGGGCCAACCGTAGAAGCCGCCGTCACGCACCGAGGTCAGATAGTCCGGCGGCGTCTCGTCGCCGAGGCCGTCGCGCTCGTTGACGACGGTCCAGAGCACATTGGTGGTCGGCTCCCATGCGATGCCCACCGGGTTGCGCAGGCCGCCGGCGAAGATGCGGCTGGTGCCACCTGCGAGATCGAGCTCGTAGATCGCGGCGCGGCCTTCCTCGACCGCAAAACCGTTCTCGGCGATGTTGCTGAGCGAACCGACGCCGGCATAAAGCTTCTTGCCGTCGGCGCTCGGCAGCAGGCTGCGCGTCCAGTGCCCGTCGGGCTTGAAGCTGACGAGCTTGCGTCCCGGCGCGGTGATGCGATCGGCGCCCGCGGTGTAGGGAAACGCCACTACGCCGTCGGTGTTACCGACATAGAAGGTGTCGCCGACCAGGGCCATGCCGAACGGCTGGCTCAAACCCTCCATGAAGGCGCCGCGACTTTCGGCGACGCCGTCGCCGTCAGGGTCGCGCAGCAGCGTGATGCGATTGGCGCTGACGCCGAGCGCCGCGGCGCGCCGCATCGTCGCCTGCATCGCGTAGTGGAAGACGCTGCGCGGCTTTCCTGCGATCTGCGTCGCCTCCGCGATCAGCACGTCGCCGTTGGGCAGCACATTGATCCAGCGCGGATGATCGAGCCCGGCCGCAAAGGCGTTGACCTTGAGCCCGGGCGCGGCGACCGGCTTCTGGTCTTTGTCCCACCCCCGCGCCGTCGGCATCTTGAGCGTCGGGATCGCGCCCTGGGGTTTGGCCTGCGGGATCTCTGGCGCGCTACCCCAGGCGGGCGCGGGCTGCGCGCCCTGCATCCGCCGCCACGCCAGGGCGCCGGCCCCGATCGCCGCGACGACGCGGGCAAAAACTCCAGACGTGCTCATGAAACTTCCCCTGTAATTGCGCAGTGTTAGCGCGCCTTGTCATTCCCTTGCCGACCGGCCGCGGCCCGCAGCAGCATTCGCATAATGCCGGCCCTGATGACAGTAGTTATACGATCTTCGCAGCCGCGCACGAATCGGGGAGACTGGCTGCACGCTCCCTTGTCAGGGCGCTTTCCTCCCTGAGACCTTGCCCGCCGCAGTGGCGGGCTTCCTTTTACGAACCGCCCCGGCTTTTCGAGGCGCCGCTCGCGCATCCGCCGTTATAGCCATAGAAGCATAACGCGCCGGCGACGGATGCATCCTGCCGGGCAGAGCCCGGCAGTGCCCTCCCGGAACACAAGCCCCTTCACAAGAACCTGATCCCACGCTCGCGCAGATTTGCCTTTGCGAGATGCATGGCAGATCAGGAACGCCGCTCCATGGCGGTCGTTGGTCGGGACACCAGCAAGGAGAGTGTGAATGCAACGAAAGACCAAGATATTGTCCCTCGCCGCGGCGTCCCTGATCGCAACAACGGCAGGCGCGTTCGCACAAGGCTACTATCCTTATGGGAACCCTGGTCCGAGATATTACGGCGGCCCCCGCTATCAGGCCGTGCAGCCTGACGTGATGTACTCTCCAGCGGAGCCGGGCTGGTACGGTTCGTTCAACGGCACCAACCACCCGACGCCGAGCTCGACCCAGGGCGACGTGGGTCCTGAAGGGAACAACAATGGTACGCTGACCGGCGTCTACAGGCGCTGGTAGGCCCGCGAATTTGAGGCCCGTCGCTCGGCTTGAGCGGCGGGCCTTTTTGCTGTTCCACGTTCCACGTATGCAAACGTGGCAACGTGAGGTCCGATTTTTCTGCTGAGCCGTTACTTCACCATCGCGCCGTAGACGATGTCCTGCACATTCTCGCGATAATATTTGCGCAGCTCGCCCGGCGCCGCCGTTCCCACCACGACGACAAGGCGCTCCTTCGGATCGCAGAAGAACTGGGTGCCATAAGCGCCGTTCCAGGTGAACTCGCCAGGATTGCCCGGCACCGACGACAATCCCTCGCCGGTCCGCACCGCGACCGACAGCCCGAAGCCGAATCCGCCGCGATGCGGTTCGACCGCCGCGACGTTGTTCTTGATCTCGGGCCCGAGATGGTTCGACGTCATGTGATGCACCGTCTTGGGGCTAAGGATGCGCTTGCCGTCGAGCTCGCCGCCATTGAGCAGCATCTGCCCGAAGCGCAGATAGTCGCCGACGGTGGCGAACGAGCAGGCGCCGCCGCAATCGAACCTGGTCGCCGTATCGAGCAGCTTGATGGCTTGCGGCTTGCCGGTGAGCGGATCGTTGGGGAACGGACGCGCCAGCCGCGCGCGCTGCGCCTCGGCCGGATGGAACGTCGCATCCTTCATGCCGAGCGGCTTCCAGACATTGGCCGCGAGATATTCGCCAAGCCGCTGGCCGGAGACCTTCTCGACCACGGCGCCGAGCACGTCGATCGAGAAGCCATATTCGAACTCGGTACCGGGCTGATGCACCAGAGGCAGCTGGGTGATCCGGTCGATGAAGGCCTGGGTATCGCCCTCGACCGCCGGCGCGGTGCCGTCGGGATAGAGCCGCGCCAGCGCGCTCGAACTGTCGGGCCGGCCGCCATACATCAGGCCGGAGGTGTGGCGATAGAGATCGTGGATGAAGATCGGCTGCGCCTGCGGCTCCATCTTCAGCGAGCCGTCGACCTGCTGCACGCCGACCTTCATGTCGGCGAACGCCGGATAGAACTCGGCGACCTTGGCCTGCAGCGGCAGCTTGCCCTGCTCCATCAGCGTCAGTCCTGCAACCGCCGCCATCGGCTTGGTCATCGACGCCAGCGCGAACACCGCGTCGATCGGCATCGGCGTGCCCTTCACCGGATCGAGCTGGCCATATGCCTTGTAGCGCACGAGCTTGCCGTCGCGCGCGATCGCCACCACCGCGCCGGGCACGCGCTTGGCCGCGATCTCGCGCGCGAAGAAGTCGTCGAGCCGCGCCAGCCCCTGCTCCGAGAAACCGACCTGGTGCGCCGACGTTTCCGGAAGCGGCGCGGCGTGGGCGATGCTGAAAGCAAGGCTAGTGGCGGCGGCAGCCGCGGCAATAACGGTTTTTCTCATTGTTTCCTCACCGGGGACCGCGGGCGATTTGTTATGGCCTTCGTTGCCCGCAGCTCGCAGGATTAGATCACGCCGGCAAGGGCGACAAGACTTCGCGGCGCGCGGCCGCGTCACGCCGGTGCATGCCTTGCTGCGCGAAGAACGGCTCGACCTCGAGCTCGAACGTCTTCAGTGCCGCGCCGATCGCCTGGTGCATGTCGAGATATTTGTAGGAGCCGAGCCGGCCGCCGAAAATGACGTTGGGATGCGACGCCGTCATGGCGTGATAGGACGCGAGCATGGCGCGGTCGGCGGCGGTGTTGATCGGATAATACGGCTCGTCGCTCCGGCCCGCGAAGCGGGAATATTCGCGATAGATCGTCGTCCGGCCTTGCGCATGCGCGCGCTCCGGATGCAGATGCCTGAACTCGTGGACGCGGGTGTACGGCACCTCGGCGTCGGCATAGTTGATGACCGCGGCGCCCTGGTAGTCGGCGACGTCGTGCACCTCGCGCGCGAAGTCGACGGTGCGCCAGCCGAGATGGCCGCAGGCATAGCCGAAGAAGCGGTCGATCGGACCGGTATAGACCACGAGCTGCCGCGGATTGATGTGGTCGGCGACGTCGAAATAGTCGACGCCGAGCCGCACGTCGATCGCGGGATGATCGAGCATCCGGCGGAAGATCGCGGTGTAGCCGCCTGCCGGCATGCCCTCATAGCGATCGGCGAAGTAGCGATCGTCGAAGGTGAAGCGGACCGGCAGGCGGCCGATGATGTCGGCCGAAAGCTCACGCGGATCGGTCTGCCACTGCTTCTGCGTATAGCCGCGGATCAGGAGGTCGTAGAGCGTGCGGCCGACCGAGGCGATTGCCTTGTCCTCGAGATTGCCAATCCCCGCGGCGCCGTGCGCGGCCGCCTCCGCCGCGATCACGGCGCGGGCCTGCTCGGGCACCATGACGCGTCCGAACGCCGCGCACACGGTCGCAAGGTTGATCGGCATCGAATAGACGCGGCCCTTCGCCACGGTGAAGACGCGGTGACGGTAGCCGGTGAACTCGGTGAAGCGGTGCAGATAGCGCCAGACGGTCTCGGAATTGGTGTGGAAGATATGCGTGCCGTAGCGATGCACCTCGACGCTGCTGTCGGGGTCGAGCTCCGAATAGGCGTTGCCGCCGATATGCGTACGGCGGTCGAGCACGCAGACGGAGCGGCCGAGCCTGCTCGCCACCTGCTCGGCGATCACGGCGCCGAAGAAGCCGGCCCCCACCACGACGACGTCGAAGCCATCAAGCTGCATGCGCACTCGCCCTCATGTCGGATCGCGACGGCGCCCGACGCAGCTTCAACGTGACGACACGGCCGTTTCCGGCGAAATAAATCCGCCCATCAGGATAATTCCGAGCCCGGAACGGCCGGCTCCGCCGTTCAACTGACAGCATGCAAGGCGACGGAAATGCCCGCGCGAGCAGCCACACCATCAAGCGCGGAGGTCCCATGTCCGTGATCTGCGTCCTGTATTCCAGCACCACCACCTATGATTCGCTGCGCGGCATCCTGGCGATGGCTGCCGCCGAGCTCGACCGGCTCGGGCACGAGGTCAAGATGCTCGATCTGCTGGCGCCGGATTTCTCGGCCCGGCTCAACGCCCTGCTGCCGCGGCGTGCCGAGACCATGGCGCTCGGCTTTTCCGGCATCGGGCTCGATATCCACACCAAGGACGGCAGGCTGTTCTGGGACGTCGCCCAGATTCCCGTCTTCACCTGGTTCTGCGATCACCCCTGCTACTTCGCCAGGCGTCACGGCCTCGCGAGCCGCTACACCGCACATGGCTACGTGTTCCCGGACCACGCCGCATTCAACCGCGATCATCTGGGGGCCAATGGCGCCGTGTTCGCGACCCATATGGGCATCCCCGATCCCGGCTTCTTCGGCGGCCTGCCGCCCGAGCAGCGCAACGGCCGGCTGATCTTCGCCAAGTCCGGCTGGAATCCGCTGGCGCTCGAGCGCGGCTGGCGCAAGACGATGCCGCCAAAGCTGTTCGCGCTGCTGTTCGACGCGATCGCCGAGGCGCGCGGCAAGGCCTGTGGCGCATTTCCGAAGATCATCGTCGACGTCGCCGAGCAGCATCTGGTCTATCTGAAGCCCGGCGGCGACCTGTTCAACGTGATCCTGACCCGGCTCGACAACTACACACGAGGCGTCCGCACCCGCGAGGTGGGCGCGGTGCTTGCCGACTATCCGGTCGACTTCATCGGCGGCGGCTGGAGCGATCTCGACGTCAGCGGGCGTCCGGCCCGCGTGCTCGGCGCGATGACCTTCGATGCGATGCGCGAAGGCCTCGGCAGCTACCTCGCCGCGGTCTCGCTCAATCCCAATATCGACCTGTCGGTGCATGACCGGGTGTTCTTCGCGCTCGGCGCCGGCACCGTGCCGGTGTTCGACGCCAACCGCTTCTCGGCCGCGGAGATGCCGCATCTCGCCCGCTTCAGCTTCGGCCAGGACGCGATGAGCATCGCCGCCGCCGTCGAGGCCGTGCTGGCCGATCCGTCAGCGGCGCAGGCAGCGGCCGCGACCACCTTGCGCGAGCTCTATCCGCGCTTCTCGATGCAGCGGTCGGTGCAAGACATCCACGAGATCACGATGTCGATCGCGGGCGCAGCCGGCGCCAGTTTGTTGCCGGCCGAGCCGGTGCCGGCCGGCGTCTGGACGCCGAAGCAGGCGGCCTGATCGCGCACCATTTCCGTGGCCGCGTCGCGCCCGCTACGCTACCATGCACCCTCCGATCGGGGCCAGCATGAATCGCCGCGCGTTTGTCTCGGGACTGGCCGTTGCCGCGGCGCTGGCGGGCTTCGCCTTGCCGGCTGCGGCCGACGGCAAGCGGGTGGCGCTGGTGATCGGCAATGGTGCCTACAAAAGCGTGCCGGCGCTGTCCAATCCGCCGAATGATGCCGGCGATATCGCAGCAGCGCTGAAGCGCCTCGGCTTTACCGTGACGCTCATCACCAATGCCGGCTTCGACGAGATGCGGCGCGGCCTGATCGCATTCGGACGCAATGCCGCCGGCGCCGACATGGCTGCGGTGTACTTCGCCGGCCATGGCATGGAGATCAACGGCGACAACTGGCTGATCCCGGTCGATGCCGAGCTGAAGCGCGATACCGACGCCGCCAATGAAGCGATCAGCCTGCAAAGCGTGATGCTGCAGGTCGCCAACACCGCAAGCCTAGGCCTCGTCATCCTCGATGCCTGCCGCAACAATCCGTTCGCGGCAAAGATGAGCCGCTCGCTCGCCACCCGCGCCGCCGCCGGCAGCGGGCTCGGCCGCATCGAGCCGGTCGGCAATGTGCTGGTCGCCTATGCCGCGCGCGACGGCACCATTGCGCTCGACGGCGACGGCCGCAACAGCCCGTTCGCCGCGGCGCTGCTCCGCAACATCGAGACGCCGGGCGTCGAGGTCACCTTCATGTTCCGCAACGTCCGCGACGACGTGATGGAGGCGACGCGCAACGCGCAGCAGCCGTTTGTGTACGGCTCGCTGTCGCGCAAGGCGATCTATCTCGTGGCCGCGCCGCCGGCCGACGCCGCCGCCACGAAACAGGCGAACGCTGCGCCGGCAGCCGCCGCATTGTCGACGCCATCGGCGACGCCAGCCGGCGCGATCGATCCCGCGCTGGTCGGCACCTGGGAGATCATGGTGCCGGGTGGTCGCGGCCAGTCGCGCTGGATCTGGCGGATCATGGCCGACGGCACCTACCAATTCCACGCCGAGCCCTCCCGCGCCGCGCGCCCGCACGAAGGCACCGTCAGCTTTGCCAACGGCCGCTGGACACTGCATGCGCTGCGAGGACTGAGGAACTACAGCGACGGCGGCTCCTACGAGGTCCGCGACGCCATTGCCGTGATCACCGGCAAGCTCGGCACCGGCTATTGGAAGCGGAGTGGGGAGTGAGGCTGCCGTCCTCTCATAAGTCCAGTTCACCCGTGGCCGGATAGACCACCGTGCCGTCGCCCTGGACGACGGCGCCCTCGGTGAGACGGGCGGGCTCGAGGCGGCCCTCCCCCATGATGTGGACGACGGTCTCGCCGGATGCGATCAGGTAGTCGGCGACGATGCGGCGGTGGCAGCGCCACCACACCGCTTCCGAGCACATCATCGCACAGCGTTGCTCATGGCCCTCGTCGCGCAGATGCTGGAGTGCTGCACGAAACTGCGGCGACAACGCATAGTCGGCGTAGTTGTGAAAACTCTCGTTGCTCCAGAATCCATTGACGGACGGCGCTACGCTTCGCGCCTTGCCGCGGAGCCCGCCGAGATCGGCCAGATGCTCATACGAGATGCCCGCGGCCTGAAGCGGCTTGGCAGCGTCTCCTTGTTGAACTGCGGATTGGTGCGCGACCGCGGCACCGTTCGGATGTCGACGATGCGCTCGATCGTGGCCACGCCGACGAGGGCGATGAAATCCTCGAGACTGCGGGTGGAATGACCGATCGTGAAGAACGGAAGCGCCACGTCTTTGCTAGGCATGATGCAGCGCGCTGCCCTTGTGGGCCGCGACGTGATCGGTCTTGTCGCTCTTGATCTCGTACTGCGGATCGGCCTCCGAGGCGCGGTGGGTGTGCCCCTTGTAGTCGAAATCGCTGGTGTGGACCGCGATGATGGTGCCGGAGACGCGGCCGGCCTCGGAATTCCAGCTGACGTGATCCCCGACCTTGAATTTCCCGGCCATCGTTGCAGGCTCCTTCAGGCGCGAAATTGATCGTACGATACGCCGCCAATCGACGGCACAGCACTAAAAAAGCCCGCCGGCGCAAACGAGCTCACAGCCGGCCAAGTTCCTGCCTCGCGTTGGGGGTTCAACCGCAAATTGATGGTCCGCGTTGCGGCATCCCGGAAGCTTGCCGCCGCCGTCCGGAATTCGATAGCGGGATTGATTGACGAAGCGATACCGGCAACGCATGCAGCAAGTTACAAGTTCTATGGCTCAACGCGCAAGCCTAACGGAAAGCTCGGTCAGATTCCCTCGTCACTTACGTGGATCCGCGGAATCAAGTTGCCGCCCTGCTCAGATCTTCTCCTTTGAGGGCCACCGCGGATCCAATGCCGACATTGGTCACGATTGACCTCGCCTGCAACATCGACATGCTCAGAGGACGAATGCGATCGACCGGGCAATATCTGACAATGCCGACCAACGGCGTCGGCGCCTGCGGGACGAAGACAGCCACCCAGTCGTTCTCGAGTGTCTCGAGGAGATATCCGAGCTGCCAGCCACCCTCGACCTTCACCAGCACTGGCTTGAACTCATCGCTGGCGCCTTCGGGCTGAGCAAGGCCTTGAGCCATACTCTTCACCATCTGGTACTGCGGAAGGCTGCCAAGAAATGATTTTTCGACCCATGCGCTAATCCGGGAGCCGGCTTTGGTTCGCGCGACGATGCCGGCGAGGAACGACACCAGGATCAATAAAGCCACTGCCACGACTGTAACAATTCCAATGCCTGCGACCCTTCCGATCTGGTCGAAATGAAGGGCATGAGACACCGGAAGCGCGGCCTTCACCGCCAGACGCATCGCGTGGCTGAGAATCGCCAGTACAAGAGCGACGGGCAGGAGAAACAGTGCGCCTCCGATTAAGGTCGTTTTCAAAAACTCCTTCATTGCCGCGGCCTCTCCATTTGCACACGCCGTTTGAAACCGGGCCTTTCGCCAACAGCCGAAAGAACTCGCCCGGATCTACGAGAACGGCCATGGCGCACCGAGCGTCAACAGACCGCCCACGTCGCCACAACCATCGCGTCCTGATGCAGATCATTGCGATGCTTGGCGAGTGAACGGGCAGTGCAGCGAGACATCCCGGTCTCGCCGCACCGGTTGCCTCGGGGAGCCGCCGATCATTTCTCGTTCTTGAAGAGAACGTCGATGGCCTGGATCACCTTGAGTTCCGGGTGGGCCTTGCAATACACAATGACTTCGTGCTCGCCAGATTTGGTCCGCGTAATATGGGCAAAATGCTTCTTCGCGAGGCCGTTGTACCAGCCGCTGTACCAAATCGCGAGAAAGTCGGCGTCCTCCTGATAAGTGTTGGCGAGTTGCGCGCAGGTCAAAGCCTGAACATCAATGAACCCTTTCGAGTCCATGTAGGTCGAGAGCGGGACCTGGGCATGAACAGAAGCAATCGAGATGACGAGCGCGCCAAGGCTGAGCCCAATCTGGTTCACGAAGGATTTGCGTTTCACGATCTAGTCTCCTCTTGATTTTGGTTCGCCACCCAAGCCAGCGAACACTTTGAACAAACCGATCATTTCTGTGATGGGTCGGCCGTTGCGCTCGCCGGAGCGGGCGAACGAAGCGTCTCGTAGGAGATGTAGTACTTGTAGATCTTGCCGACGTACTGAACCGTCTCCTGCCCGACGATCGCGGCCGCGCCGTTCTCGACATTGTCGAACCAGACGGTCGAGTCGAAGCCGTGCTTGCTCGCATAGTCCCGGAAACGCTTCAGGCTTCCCGGGCCTGCATTGTAAGCCGCCAGGGCCATGAACACGCGCTCGCGCGGATCTGTGACCGAAGCGTCGACATAGGTATCCGCCAGGTAGCGCAGGTATTTGGAGCCAGCCTGGATATTGGTGTCGGCACTGGCCGCGACGCCGGTGATCTCGATCGGCTTCTCCTTCGCGGTACTGGGCTTTATCTGCATGATGCCGGTGGCGCCGGAGGCATTGTGGCAGGCCTGGTCGAGCTCTGACTCCTGATAGCCCTGTGCAGCGAGCAGAACGGGGTCGATGGAGTATTGCACCCCGTACTTCTCGAACGATCCGCGCAGCGCCCTGAACTTCTCCGCCTCGGCGTGCGCGAGGGCGTTCTTCAGCGGCTTCGCCGTCTTGAAATAGCGTGCACGCAGGTCGTTGCCGAATTCAGTTCCGATCTTGTGGGTACTGACGAATTCAGCGAGCTCCTTCCTGAGCGCCGGACTGTCCTTGCGGATCGCCCAGGCGATGTCGCCGCCTTCGTTGACCGCAATATCGTCGCGCACTGTCAGCCCATTCAAGAGGCCCGCCCACGCCTGCGCCTTGAAGCGGTCGACGACGGCCCAAGGCAACAGACCGGTGCTCACCATCTCCAGCAAGTCCTCGTCCTCGAGGTTCTTGTCGGCTGGCTTAACGACGATGCGTTCCAGCCCCTTGGCTGCCCGGTCCGCATTGAGCGCGTTCAGGTGCTCGAAATAGCTGCTGGCTTCCCGGACGAAAATCGTCTTTCCACCGAGCTCGTTCAGCGAGCCGATGCTCGGCGCCGCAGATCCCGTCACGAGCACTTCGCGAACGCCGGATGCCCAAGGATCGGCGAAGTCGACCAGCTTGCTCCGATCCGGCGTGACCGTGAGCAGGCCGGCGGCGATATCGCCCTTCCCGGCGATCAAGTCACCCAGCAGTCTGTCGCGCCTGGTGGGGACGAAGCCGACATAGATCCTCTGCTTCTTCTTGCCGTACCGCTTGTTCAGCCAGCCCTCGAACTCGATGCCGAGCTCGGCTTCGAAGCCGAGTGTCTCGCCCTTGTCGATGAAGAACGATGTCCTGTCGGTCGGCACGAGAATGCGCACGAGTTTGCGCTTCAGCATGCCATCGAAGTCGCCCTCCCAGACCTTCAGGGACGGCAGCGCCAGGACCTGTGGATCGGCCCTGGCTGATTTTTCTGCCACGACGACGGCGGCGGCGGTTGCGAAGGCCATGGCGAATAACCTGGGACTTGCGTAGGTCGATGAAAAAATCATTGATCCAACCCAATCAATTGAAACGTGCCGCTGAAATCTGCCTGGACGTTACCTCTCTTCGTGAACGATGTATTGTAATTATGCCGCAACCTGGGCTCGCAGATGTCGACGCGCGAGCCCAGGCACTCTGATCAGCGCCGCCGGCCACCTCCATGGAATCCGCCCCCTCCCCGGAAACCGCCACCTCCGCGGAAACCGCCCACGCGGCCGCCTCCGTGGAAGCCGCCGGCCCGCATGCCGCCGCGCATCGCAGCCGGCCGGCCGGCTGCGTGAACACGCCCGCTGACGCGCGAGCGCGTGACGCTCCTGTGCGAGATCGCCGCGCGATTGCCGGCACCCGTGCGCGCACGCGTGACACTCCTGCTGCTGGTGCGGCGCGATACCGAGGCACCGCGATTGCCGGCGCGTTGCGAGACCGCGGTCCTGGCGCGGCCTGCACCCGCATTCGAGACCCTGCCGCCGGGACCACCGGTGCGATTGCGCAGCGCCTCGCGCGCGGCGGGGGTATTGCCGCTGCCGAACCGCCTCGCCACGCCGGCATCGCGATAGGCAACTCCGCCGCGATGCGCCGGATTGTGGGCCCAATTGGTGTTTCTGATGTTGGTGCGGTTGAACTGGTTATAGCGGTTGACGTTGACGTAGACGTTGCGGCCCCACCAGTTGCAGCCGCCCCAGATCGCAGCACCGACAGCCACGCTGGCGGTGAAGCCGATCACGCCCGCGGCGACATAGCCCGGCGGAGACCAATAGAACGGCTGGTAGTCGGGATAATCCCAGGCCCCGTAGACGACACCGGGATCGTAGACCGGGACGTAATACTGGTCGGGATCGACCGGCTCGATCGAGATCGCCTGCTGCATGCCGGAGGGCGCGGTCACACCGGCGGGAGGCGCGCTCTTTATCACCTTCTGCTGCGGCGTCGACTTGAGATTGCCCGCGGCCTCCGCGCGCTGGCGCAGGGTCTGCACGGCGCTCATCACGTCCTGCTCCTGCGCGAGGAAAGCATCGCCAAGCTGCTGGGTCCAGTCGAGCTTGTCGTTCATCATCTGAAGAACCTGCGGCACCGCCGCGAGGGCCTTGACGCTCGGATCCCATGATTGCTTCTGCATGGCGTCTTCGAGCGCCTTGCCGGTGACGGTCTTGTTGTCTTGCGACCAGCGCGCCGCCTCGACGACCTCCAACGGATAGGTCGACGCCATCAGGATCTGCGACAGCAGCGCGTCCGGGTATAGCGCGATCGGCGCGACCAGTTGCTCGATCTGTCCGTTCGGAAGCTTGCTGGCTGTCGGGGCCGGCGCCGGCGCGGCAGCCTGGTCCTGTGCTGGCTTCTGGTCTGCGGGTGCCTGCGCGTATGCCGGGCCCCCGAGCATCAGGCCAACCGCCAGCGCCGCGCCCGCGAAGGTAAGCCGGCGCATTCCCGGAAGAAGTTTTGTCATGATGGCTCCTCGTTCTTCGTCTCGCTTGCATCACCGGCGGCGCTGGCGTGCTCCGCGGCGCCGGGCGTCAGCGATGCCTACGCAATCGTTCGGCCTCTATTCAAAACGGAACATGCGTTTCCAGTCGTCTTTCATGCTGACCACGATCCAGCCATTGGAGTTCGCCGCGTCGAGCGCCTTGTCGAGTTTGCCGAATGAGGACTTCCGATCGTATGCATACTCTCGTTCGGCATCGGTGTGATGCACGATCAGGCCAAAGCGTTTCCCCGGTGATTGCGTCGTCCATTGCAGCATCTGGAAGTCGCCGTCCGAATTGCCGAAGGCCGCGATCGGCCGGCGGCCGATATGCGAGTTGATGCCGACCGGCTTGCCGGGTCCGTCGTCGACGAGATCGATCGCAGGCAGGCGGATCAATTCCGGCGCGCCTTGATTGATCTTGAACTGTGTCTTGATGCTCGATCCCACGACCTGCTCGGGCGGGATGCCATAGACCCGCTCGCTCCATGGCCGCATGAACTCGATGCCGCCGCCCGAGACGATGAAGGTCTTGAAGCCATTGGCCCGCAGATAGGCGAGCAGTTCCAGCATCGGCTGGTAGACGAGGTCGGTATAGGGCCGGTTGAACTTCGGATGACGTGCCGACTTGATCCAGTCGCCGGCGATCTGCGCGAACTCGGCCGTTGTCATGCCGGCATGGGTCGCCATGACCAGCTCGACCAGGCCCTTCTCGCCGCCCTTGGCCAGCGCAGCCATGTCGTTGTCGAGTACCGCCCTGAACGGCTGCTTCCGCTTCCATTCCGGATGCTGGCCCGCCAGCGCCCTCACCCGGTCCAGCGCAAATGCAAGCTGCACATACATCGGCTGCTCGCACCAGAGCGTGCCGTCATTGTCGAATGTCGCGATGCGCTCCGGCACCGGCACGAAATCCGGTGTTCCTTCACGCGTCACCGCGGCGACGAAGTCAAGGATCGACTGCTTCGACCGGCCTTCATTCCAGGAAGGAAGAGGATCACTCTGCGCGCGTGCGATACCGCCGGAGACCGACAGCGTGGCCGCCGACACCAGCAGACCGGCCAGGATCGTACGGCGGTCAACCAAGCTTCCGTTCACGAATCTCCGTCCTCCACGTCAGCCGTTCAGAGAGGAACGACCCCCGAGAGTGGGGGCCGCTCCATTTGCATCGATCAGTTGCCTGTCGGCAAGCCGATCTGGAAGCCGTCCTTGGCGAGTTGATCCCTGAAGAACGCGAAGCGCTCATACTGTTGGATGGTGATCGGTCCCGCGTAGGTCTCGCTCTGAATCTTCCGTGGCGGATACTTCACGTAGGTCTGCATCAGATCCTTGATCGCGGCATTGATGGAAACCAAGGACCAGGTGTGCTCCGTGTAGTTGTTCATGAAGATGTCGTACCGCTCCTGGGGGTCCTGCCAGAGATCGAAGACCTGCGGAACGGTCGCCACGTAGGACTCCGGTCCCTTCCAGCCGAGGTTGCTGTCGACCGCCAGACCGCCGGTCTTTGCGCCGTTGTCGCCCCGCAGATTGAATACCGCCTTGTAATTGCCGACACGGGCTGCGCCGGGCGAGAGCTCGGATTCCGTGAAATAGAACCAGTTCTTGCGCTCGGGCTTCCCGGTTCCGAACAGGATCGGCGACATGTCGATACTGTCGAAGATGATAGGCTTACCCTCGCGATCGTTCTCCGGCAGCTTCACGCCCGCGAGCTTTGCGAAGGTTGCCATGTAATCGAGGCCGCCGACGATGTCGGAATTCTTCGTGCCGGCCTTGATGCCTGGGCCCCATGCAAGGGACGGGACGCGGTTGCCGCCCTCGCGAACCGTGCCCTTGGTGCCGCGGAACGGTGTGTAGCCGGCGTCCGGATAGACGTCCTGCCAGGCGCCGTTGTCCGTCGTCCAGAATACATAGGTGTTCTTGTCGAGGCCGAGGGACCGCACCTTGTCCATGATACGGCCGATCCGCGTGTCGTTCTCGACCACGGAGTCGGCGAACTTGCTCTTGGACATCGACTTGCCCTGGAATTCGGGCGCCGGCATGTTGGGCTGGTGCACCTTCATGAAGTTGATGCTCATGAAGAACGGGCCCGATGACTTGTTGCGGTCCAGATACTCAAGCGAGGCCTTCTCGACGTAGTCGTCGAAGAAGGGAATACCGACGACGCCCTTGTCCGGCGTGTTGACGTACTGGCCGTTGATCTTGAAATCCTCCTTCGCCGGCTGCCCGGCATTTCCGGAAAGGGCGCCTTTGGTGACCTTCTCGAACATCGCCCGGAGTTCGGGGTCCATGTCGGGAACCAGGTCGGATCGGCGTAGGTGTAGGCATTGAGATGATAAAGGCCGGCATACTTCATCTCGTCGTAGCCTTGCGCGTTCGGCAACGCATAGTCGGCCTCGCCGAGGTGCCATTTGCCCGTGAAGAACGTTTTGTAACCGCCGGTCTTCAAAACCGAGGCAAGCGTCCATTCCGCCGCCGGCATGCCGCCGCCCTGGCCCTGGAACGCGACGGTCGTCATGCCGCTGCGATTTGGAATCCGGCCGGTTTGCACCGCGGCACGTCCAGGCGTGCAGCTCGGCTGCGCGTAGAAGGACATGAACTGCATTCCTTCATTCGCGAGGCGATCGATGTTCGGGGTGGGCATGCCGCGATTTTCGCCGCCGCCATAGGGCCCGGAGTCACCATAACCAAAATCATCCGACAGGATCAGGATGATGTTCGGCTTTGCGCCACCGGCCGCGCTCGAGGGTTGCGTGGTCCCTTGCGCCTGGGCGGTCTGGATGGGCGCCATCGCCGAGAACGCGGCGATGGTAGCGAGCGAACTCGAGGCCGCGAGCAGATTGCGGCGGCTGAAGATCTCTGTTGTTTTCTTCTCAGTCATCACTTTCTCCCTGAACGTGTAATGCAGCGAAATCCGAGATGGCTGGTCGACGTATCGATCGGCTCGGCATGGCGCGCCGCCGGTCGATAGCGCCGGCAATAGTTCGGCGCGCAGAGATGCGAGCCGCCCTTGATCACCTTGCGCGGTATCCTGCTGAGCGGCAGCGACGGATCGTGGCTGTCATGCTCGCAGCCGCCCCGCGGGTTCTGGGGAATGCAGCAGGCCTTCTTTGCATCGGCGCGGTGTTTCGGAGCCCACCAGTCGCTGGTCCACTCCCAGACATTGCCGATCATGTCGAACACGCCATAGCCGTTCGGCGGATAGGTCATCACGGGCGAAGTGCGCGCATGGCCGTCCTCGCACCGGTTCTCGAACGGAAAGTGACCTTGCCACGTATTGGCTTGATGCACGCCGCCCGGCACGAACTCATCGCCCCAGGCATATTCAGCACCATCGAGGCCGCCGCGCGCAGCAAACTCCCACTCTGCTTCCGTCGGCAGATCCTTGCCGGCCCATCGCGCATAGGCGAGTGCGTCAGCATGGGTGACGTGCACCACGGGATGGTCGTCCAGCGACTTGATGTTGCTTTTCGGACCGTAAGGATGCCGCCAATTCGCGCCCTTGAGCAGCGTCCACCATTGGCTGTAGTCGCGCAGATCGACCGGATAATCCGGAGGCGTGAAGACCAGCGATCCGGTGAAGAGCATATGCGGGAGCGCATCCGGATAGTCCTTGGGATCCGGAGCGACCTCGGCGAAGGTGACGTGGCCCGTGGCACGCACGAACTGCTTGAATTGCCGGTTCGTCACCGGCGTGCGGTCGATCCAGAACCCGTCGACGCTCACCATGTGGGACGGCGCTTCTTCCGGATAATGCCGATCCGATCCCATGCGAAACGTGCCGCCGGGAATGAAGACGCTGTCTGACGCGCCGGTTTCGTCCACGCTCGCGACCGGTCTCTCGGCAATATTCAAGAAGGTTGCCTCCAGTTACTCGTTCTGGCGATCTCTTGCCGCAACACTGCGCCGGCGGCCCCTCGACAGGCTTCGAAGGGCCGCACCACCGCGGTCACGGCGTCACGATGTTGAACCAGAACTCGAAGTCGTCGAGCGCAGCCACGATTGAATTCAGCTTGGCCCGATCACCATCGACTTTCACCGCACCCGACGAGATCGCGTCATCGAGCTTGGTCTGCTGAAGGATGATCTTGTTCAAGGTATCCCTTGACAGGGTCAGGGTCGCATCGGCGTTCTTCGATTTCATGTTGGCAGTGTGGTTGAGGACGCCGTTTTCCAGCTCGACGAAATAGTTGCCGTCCTGGCCGAAATCGAAGTTCAGCTTTGCCTTGGCATTGCCAGCCTTTTCGCTGTTCAGGCGGACGCCGAGATAGTCGAAGAACAAGTCCGCCGACATTGCGCGCACCGTATCGGGGCTCGCCGTATTGGGCGTCGGCAGCTTGGCCACGCCGTTGCGCAGCTCCTGGGCGCCGGTCAGGTAAAAATTGCGCCATGGTCCGGATTCGGCCTGGTAGCCGAGCTGCTCGAGTGCGTCGGCCTCGAGGTTTTTGGCGCTCTGGTTGTTGGGATCGGCAAACACGACGTGATGCACGACCTGCGCAACCCAGCGATACTCGCCCTTGTCGTAGGCGGCCTTGGCCTTCTTCAAGACCTCGTCGGCTCCGCCCATGAACTCGACATACTTCTTGCTTCCTTCAACGGGGGGCAGTTCGTGCAGGGTCGCCGGATTACCGTCGAACCAGCCGAGGTAGAGAACATAGGTCGCAGCGACGTCGTGATAGACGGAGCCGTAATAGCCGCGGTTCGCCCAGACATTGGCGAGGCTGTCCGGCATCTTGAAGCCGTCGGCAATCTCGCGCATCGTCATGCCCTGATTGACCATGCGCAAGGTCTGGTCGTTGATATAGCGATAAAGGTCGCGCTGGCTCTTCAAGAGGCCTGTCACCTTATCGTTGCCCCAGGTCGGCCAGTGATGCTGGGCGAAGACCACTTCGACCTTGTCGCCCCACATTGTCAGGGATTGATTGAGGTACTTCGACCAGGGAAGCGGCTCTCGGATCTTGGCGCCGCGCAGTGAATAAGTGTTGTGCAGCGTGTGGGTCGCGTCCTCAGCGGACTCCATCGCTTTCTTCTCTTCGATGAACCACATCATTTCGGCAGGAGCCTCCGAGCCAGGCGCCATCAGGAACTCGTAGGTCAGGCCGTCGATTTTCTCCTTCTGACCCGTTTCCTTGATGATGTTGGTCGGCGCAATGAGCGTCACCGTGCCTGCGGACGTCGTCGTGCCGAGACCCGCGCCAACTTGACCCTTTGGATCGGCCTTCAGCAGATTGCCGTACATATAGCTTGCACGCCGGCTCATCGCCGTGCCGGCCATGACGTTCTCCGCCACCGCGGCTTCCAGAAATCCCTCCGGCGCATAGATCTTGACCTTGCCCGCTTCGACATCGTCTTCGCTGGTGACTCCTCGTACGCCGCCGTAGTGATCGACATGGCTGTGCGTGTAGATGACAGCCTTGACCGGCTTCTTCGGGCGCTTGGAGTAGTACAGGTCCAGCGCCACCTTTGCCGTCTCCGCCGACACAAGGGGATCGACGATCGTGATGCCCTCGCTGCCCTCGATGATCGTCATGTTCGACAGGTCCTGATTGCGGACCTGATAGATTCCGTCCGTAACCTCGAACAGGCCGGAGATATTGATCAGGCGCGATTGCCGCCACAGGCTGGGATTGACGGTATCGGGGGCCGTCGCGTCCTTGATGAAACCGTATTGCTGCGGATTCCAGATTGCGTTGCCTGTGCTTCCCTTGATCAACTCGGACGGCAGTGGAGCCAGGAAGCCTTTGTTCGCGGCATCGAAGTCGGAATTGTCGCCGAAGGGCAGCTGCTTCAGCAAAGCCGAGTTTGCCTGCTTTGTCGGCTCTGTAGCATCCTTGCGCAGGTCCTGTGTCTGAGCGATCGCAGCATGCATTATGCACCCGGCCAAGACGCCAGATACCGAAAGCTTGACGAAAATCGTGCCGTTCATACCCTACTCCCGTTAGGCCTCCTGTAACGAACCCGGTTCGGAGGCAATTTGAGTTCGCAATTCGCGGCCACTTTGAATGTCTGAACCGAATGCCCCCTCGATCACGGCCGGTTCAGATGAACCAGGGCCTCGGCTTCCAGTTCGGCAACCAGCCGTTCGTAGTCCGCGGCCTTCCGACTTCCTTCGCGGTCTCCTTGCTTTGCCGCTTGTTGCCAACGACGAAGCGCTTTCACAGCTTCGTCATAATCTGCGCAAATGGCTCTAAACTGCGCGTCGCGATTGAAGCAGCGCCGAATTTCGAATTCGCGCTGCGGAAAGCGGGTCACAATCGCGCGCAACTCCTCCATGACGAACTCGCTTGTGGCCAACGTGACCTTTGCTGCTGGTTCATCGGGGCTTCAAGGTACGAACATGTTCGTACACGGCGCGACGCTCGTTGAGCGCGCTGTCTCAGGCGCGACGGCTTCAAGGCCGATGCGACCAGCTGTCGCTGCAGTCGGGAACTCGTTGTTCTGATGATTGAAAGCTGTCGCGTCAGCGCCGGCTGCTTGCCTCGCTTACGAGTTGCAACATGTACTGGGAAGGCCTACCGTCGATCGACGATTGGGGTTGCCGGTTGATGCCTGATGTACCCTTCGCTCACGATGCCGTCAGCGGCTCATCCGAGGTCCCGCGTCGTGATGATTCCGCGGTGCCGCCGGCTCATGTAGCGAAAGAGCTGGACCGCATCCTCTCGAGTCCGCATTTCCAGGCGAGCGAACGGCGGCAAGCTTTCCTGCGTTTCATTGTCGACGAGACGCTTGCAGGCCGCGCTGAAAGCCTGAAGGGCTACACAATTACCTTGGCCGTGTTTCGGCGCGACCATTCTTTCGACCCCCAGGCTGACCCTGTCGTTCGTCTTGAAGCTCGACGATTGCGCCGCGACCTCGATAGCTACTACGTGGATTCGGGCCGGGATGATCCGGTACGCATCACAATTCCAAAAGGCTCCTATGTGCCCCATTTTGAGTGGCACAAAATGCATATTGCCGACGCTCCATCTCGCGAACCTGCCCCTGAACTGCACGATCATTCGACAACTGCTGCTGCTGCTACACGTGCGAACTGGACGACCAAACTCGGCATCAGGCGCTATGCGCCCGTCGCTGCCGTGCTGGCAGCCGGCATGGTGGCTTGGATATGGCTTGCAGCAAGAGCGCCTCCGTCCCCAACGACGCCACGCGAACCCGCGGTCCTGGTGATGCCATTCGAGCCGCTAACTTCCGGGGAGAACGCGCGGCTCTTCGCCATCGGCATGGGACAGGAACTGACCAGCAACCTGTTTCGATTCGGAGGTTTCCGGCTCTACACGTCGCCCCCGAATGCGCTCTCCGCAAAAGGCGACGAAGCGCCCCAACCTGGTCGTCCTCTCGGTGCTTCCTATATCGTCCGCGGAAGCGTTCAAACGAGCGCCGAAGAAGTGCAAGTCACAACGACCGTCCTCAATGCCGAGAACGACGAGATCGTATGGATGCGGACATATGCTCGACCGTTCGATCCTCAGTCGCTCATGAATGTCCAGCGCGAGCTCGCAAGCGAAATCGCAACCGTCGTCGGCCAATCCTACGGCGTGGTTAGAAACGACATTCGCGCGGCCCCACCGAGGAATATGGAAAGCTATCTCTGCGTCCTGCGCGCTCAGGCCTATCGCAGCACGTTCCGGCGCGTCGACTTCGATCCGGCCATGCAGTGTCTTCAGCAAACCGTTCAGCGGGATCCGCAGTATAGCGATTCATGGGCCATGCTTGGATGGCTGCATCTCGACGCCGGACGGTTGGGCTATTCAGCCGACGGCAATCCGCAAACGGAGTATGACAAGGCCCTTGACGCAACGTCGCGCGCCATCGCCCTGCAGCCGAACAGTCCTTTGGGGCTAAAGGCTCTGGCTGCGGCCTACCATTTCACGGGACGTTACGCCGATAGTGATCGGATCAGCCATCTGGCGATCGATCTCAACCCCAACGATCCCGACATACTTGCCCAATTCGGCTGGCGTCTTGCCATCCGCGGGAACTTCTCGGAAGGCGTGCCGATGCTCAAACGCGCCGTCGAGCGCACGATGCATCCCCCGGGCTGGTATTTTCATTTTGTTGCAGTCGACCTTTATTTGAAGGGTGAATACAAGCAAATGCTCGATGTTGCCGAGACGGCATCGTTGCGCGATTCCGGATTCAGCCAACTATTGATTGCGATAGCGAATACAGAGCTGGGGCGCCGCGATGCGACCCAAACGGCCTTGAAAGGAATGTCGCGGTACAAAGCGTTGGCCGATGATCCGGCCGGCTTCTTGCACCGCAACGGAGCCGCAGATCAGGTTGTCGACGCTCTCATGGCCGGATTGCGCAAAGCCAAGGCTCTCGCCGCAAGCTGACGTTCCCTGCAGTTTCGGCGCCGCTCAGCCGGCATCTTCAGCTTTCGACGGCCATGCCGCCGTCGCTGTTTTTCACTGCGCATGGAATAGACCGCCCGAGGGCGGCCTTCCATGGGTTAGCGGAAACGCGATGCTTACGGGCGAATGCCGTTCTTTCGCGCGCAATCCCGATAGGCGGAATAGCCCGCCGCGTTTCGGGCGGCAGTCGCCCCGCTTGTCATGTTCGCACCGCCGGCGGCAGCGGCTTCATTCGCCTGCCTGAAGCATTCAGCACGAATTGAATCGACATTCTTGCCACTATTCTTCGGAGCCGCATTTGCCGGAACCGCGACGAGTAAAACCAGCGCGCCAAGCACTCCTGTCTTCCACATGGTCGTCTCCCTGTAGTGGACCAGCTGCCGTACCGGCCCGCCAATCCTGCTGCGCCGGCACGTGGGCATCAGCATTGTTTCAGGCGGGGAGGTCATCAAGGTACGAACACGTTCGTACCTGCCTTGCGCAGCCGAGGTCCAAAGGATCGAGCTCGGCATTGGCGCTCGCTGCGCTTGCCTCCGAAGCCGCGACGCGCTGCTTTGGACGTGACATTCGGTTCTGAACATGCAGTTTGTGCCAGCGTGACACGTAGTTGAACCAACGGAACGAAGCTCGTTCAGCGGGATTGATGGGGACACCCTTGTAAGGAGTCCGGAAATGCGACCAACCAAGGCTTTGCTGGTTCTCAGCTTCATCGCATCTGCAGCAATGATACTTCCCTATGACGCACAGGCCCGGCCCGGAGCCGGCGCTCGAGCGGCTCACTTCCACGGCGGAGGAATGCGGCCTGGTTGGCACGGCGGCGGCACGCGATGGCATGCCGGTGGCTGGCACGGCGGCGGCGCGCGTTGGGCCGGCCGCGGATATTATCGCGGTGGCCGTTACTATGGAGGCGGTTGGGGCGCCGGAGCTGCCGCAGCCGGTTTGGCGACTGGCGCGGCCATCGGAGCCGCGACGGCCTACAACTCCTGCTATCAGACGCGAAACGTGTGGAACGGTTATGCGTATGTTCAGCAAAGCGTGAGGGTCTGCTAAAGCATGATCCGGAAAAGTGCGAAGCGGTTTTCCGAAAAGATCATGCTCAAACAAAGAGCTAAGCGCGATGACGATTCAACCTGATGTCATCGCGCTTTAGGCATCGCCTCGTCCGCTATGCCTGCGCGCGTGCGTTTCGCCGACCCCGTCTGGGCCGGCGTCGCGCTCTCGCGCGCTACCAGTTGACGCGCAGTCCGGCTTTCCCGCTGTAGGAGAAGCCGCCACCGTCGAACCGGCTCTGATAGGAAGCGTTGGCATAAAACGACGTGGTCGAGGTGACCTGTCCGCTGATGCCGGCATTGATCTCGCCCCACAGGCCGCCGAGGCTGGCCTGGAACGGAACGAAGCCGGTGTCCGACGAGAACAACGTTTTCGGGTTGCCGAGGAATTCGTTCCACAGACTCGGACGGATCCAGGCCGTCAGCGTACGCGGACTGTCATCGACCGCCCATGTTCGGCCAAATCGGGCACCGATCCGGGTGGCGAGCGAATCCACGTCCGCAAAGCGGATTTGCGCCGCGATGTCGCTGGCGTCGTTGATGTGGATGTTCTGATACACCAGTTGCGCCTGCGGCTCGATGAAGAAGCCGCCCGCGAACTTGAAGGGATATCCGCCCTCCACCGACGCAGCCCCACCCTGAGCGCCGGTCTTGAGCGCCGGAATGCCGCGATTTGCGCTGCTCGTGATGTCGTAGAACGTGCCTTGCAGGATCGAGTCGATGTACCAGCCGGTCGGCCCGAAATGCGTCCAGTAGCCACCGAGCGTGTAGGCGGAGAAGGTGTTGTCACCCTGGCTGCCATCGAAATGGGTGACCCGCCCGCGCGCGCCGCCGATCGCGAAATACGCCCCAGCCTGGTCGCGCGAACCGTCGGGACTGTCGTGTCGATAGACATCCATGCCCGCCTGCAGCGCCAGGAAATCATAGCTGAAGTGCGGTCCGGCTTCGCCACCCAACACGCCGAAGCTGCCGCCCTGATGCACGCCGTTGACTCCAAGCACGCGACCCCATCCGACCCTGGCGTTCTCGGGATTGGCGCGGAAGCGTTCGTCCTCCTCCTCGCCCACGCGTTCATGCAGCGTGTCGAGCAGGCTGCGTCCGTACAACAGCGTCATCGACGGAATTGCCGCGTAGAGCGAAGTCTCCTCGCGGTAGTCGGGGATATCGCCGCCGCCGCCATTGCCTCCGCCTCCTCCGCCGCCGCACCTAGGCACGTTGGGCAGATTGGTGCAGTTGATAAGACCGCCACCGCCGCAGGCACGCAGATTGGGATGCGCGACGCAGTCGAGGGTGTCGCGCAAATACCAGGCTTGCGGGTTGCTGGAGTCGACGCTCGAACGGAACAGCGAATATTGGTAAGGGCCGGCCAAGACCGGGTGAGACAGGCTGAAGGCGCCAGCCGTCGTCGTCGCGCCATTGATCGCGTCGACGACGAGGATGCCGTTGCCGGTGGTGAGCGCACCGCCGCCCGTGGTGTTGCTGATCTTCAGGAACGTGTTGCCGCCTGCCGTGCCGCCATTGATGACGAGCTTGTCCGACGGCGAACCGTCCGTGCCAAGATACGTATTGAGCCCGATCGTACCGCCCTGGCCGACATAGTTGACCGCCGTCAACGTCTTGTAGCTCGACAACTGCGTCGGATCGCCGACGGGCGACGTGAACTGGATCACGCTCGACGCGTTGATCAAATTGGTGACGTTCGAGTTGCCGGTCATGGTCCAGAGCGAATTGTTCTTCAGCGCGACGCTGGACGTGCTGCCGGAGTCGGTGAGCGCACCCCCCTGCAGGGTCGAACTGTCCGCGACAAGGTTGAGCGTGGCGCCGCCGCTGACGTTCAGCCATTGATTGTTGTTCACGACCGCAGTCACGCCGGTCAGGTTTACGCTGCTGGCGCCGCCCGGGGCGGCGATCGACGCACCGTTCGGACTGGTCATGGTGCCTCCGGAGAGCGTCGCAGCACCGCCGCTCATGTTGAGCGCGTTGGCATCGGCTCCATTGGCCGTCAATGAGCCACCGGTCATGCTCAGCGTACCACCGCTCGTCACGCCGGCCGCGTGGGTGCCTGCGCCTGATGTGGTGACCGTTGAGTTGCCGTCGAGCGTGACGCTGCCCGAATTGTCGGCCTGCACTCCGCGGCCCCCGCTGCTGTTCGGAACCGTTACCGTCACACCGCTCGCCGTGAGCGTGCTTCCGGCACCGCTCGCCTGCAGCCCGATTTCGCCCCCGCCGCTGCCCGTCGCGGCGACGCTGCCTCCCCTCAAGATGATCGCGCCGCCGTCGAGTGCCTTTGCGCCGACATCTCCACCGCCGCCGGAAACCGTGACCGCAACGCCGTTTGCCGTGACAGTGCTTCCGGACGATTGCGCCAACAGGCCGGTTTCGCCGCCGCCGTTCCCCTCAACGCTGACAGTGCCGCCGGTCAGCGTGACCGCCCCACCGGTGTCCGCGCGCGCGCCAACGTCGTTGCCGCCCCCACCGGGCATCGAGATGGTTGTACCCGTCGAGCTAATCTGGCTGCCGGCGCCGGTTGCCCACAAGCCGGTGTTGCCGCCACCGCCGACGGCATAGGCGATTGAGCTGTTGAGCAGACTGACCGTCGCCGCGTTGGTCGCCTTCGCAGCGACGTTGTTGCCGGCGCCGTTGAGACCGATGGTGAGTCCTGTCGCGCTGATCTGACTGCCTGTTCCATCAGCGCTCAGCGCAGTTCCTCCGCCGCCGAAGGCCGGGTTGATGATCGAACCCGACTGAAAGATGATCTGGCCGCCGCTTTGTGCCGACGCGGCAGTGCTCCAGTTGCCGTTGATGCTCGCCCCGGAACTGAAGATGATCGTACCTGCAGCGTCCGCCAAACCGCCGATACTGCCGCCATTGAAGGGATTGATGTTGACGTTGTTGGTCGTGATCTGAGCGCTCGAACTTGCGTGAACGGCAGGCGTTCCGGTCAACGTCGTATTCGCGTCGATCGCGCAGCTTCCACTCGTTGCGGAGACAGTCGAATCCGGCGCGACCGTGCAGGATTGAGCCGAAGCAACATCAACCAGTGCGCCCGACGCGATCAAGGCAAGCGCGGCGAGCCGGAACCGGCTCCGACAGGCCGCGACACATGGTCTCTGATCGTTCCTGAAGAACTGGACCAATGATTGCAGGGCGGCGTGCGCCGACGCCTGTTCCATGCGATTGCGCGCGCAAGATCCAAGGAGAGTCGAGCCGGTAAAGCACTTCATTTGCGCCGTCTTCCAAACCTGTCGTTCTCAACAACGTCAAATTGAAAAGAACGGCTGTTCGGTCGCGGTGCAAAAGCAGGAGCGGCTACAATTCAAGATCGCAAATCATCATCCGACTATCAGGACGAAGATCAACTCGAATGTGGCGATCCGAAACGCGCGCGGCCGTTTGTTGGCAGTTGATGCTTTCGCATCACACAACTTGTGCAGTTCGTGCCAAACGTCGCGCGCACGTCCGACGCATCTTGGCGTGGCCGTCGGGCAGTTCCGCGATGACGCAACCTTTCATCAATTTGCATTCTCGCTTCTCCCTCCGGGGTCGTCTGACGAATGGAATTGCCGTCACGACGTTCACGAACTGATCGCGGCATCCTTGCTCGCCGCGACGCCCTGCCGCACCCATGCCGCGTCTGGTGAAGTCGGCATTCCAAATCGATCGGCAAGTCACGTCGATTTGATGCCACGCACGAGATGCACAGGAACCACTTCCGGAGGTTGCATTTGGTTAGGTGCGAGAAAACGGGAACTTGCGGACCTGGCATTCGGTCATGCCAGGCTTCGCAAGGCTCGCAAGCAAACCAAATCCAGGGAGCAAGCCATGATGAGTCTAAGAGTTCTTGGCGCGGCCGTGATTGTGGCGTCCGCAGTTTCGAGCCCCGCATCGGCGCAAGCGGTCTTCTCCAACCCGGCCGCCTGTTCATCTCAATTCGCCAGTGCCAACTGCCTCAACCGAGGAGCCGGGAGCCCGTACGACAGCAGGCGGGGCTATTATCAGCGGCGAGCCGCCTATCGCGAACCCGTGGGGCCGGTGGGGGCCGCTGCCGGCGTGGCCGGCGCTGCCGTCGGAACAGCCGCGGCGATCGCGACCGCTCCCTTCGGCGGCTGGCGCAATTCCTACGCCGCATACGGCACCTACGATCGGCCCGCCGCATATGGCGACTACTACGCATGGAACGGCGACTGGAACTCGTACGCGTCGCACAACGGCATCGTCTGCAAGCCCGGCACCTTTTTCAAGGGATCCGACGGACTCCAGCACCCCTGCCAATAGGCCCTCTGGCCGCAGGCTAATTGATCCAGGCGGCCTGCAGGGGCCGCCTGCTTCCTGCCCTGTCGCCAGCGGCAGCGTCGTCACCGGCGCGGCTGCAGGTCGCGTCACCGACGACGTCACGACACCATGCATGGACGGGGTGGACCACACATGCCGTCCAGACCATGGCGTCGGCCGGCAACCGCTTCAGCCGTGTTCTCGTCCTCCAGCGCCTTCAGCCGCTTGGCTCCGACACCTCCATCCCGCCGAACTTCGCTCTTCATTTGTAGATGCTGGCGTCGCTGACGCCATGCTTGCGGCAGATCGGCGGGCCGAAACGTCGGCCTCATGCTCTTTCAAAATTCCGATGATCTGCTCTTCCGAAAGGCGGCTACGCTTCCGTGGTCTGGTCGTCTTGCGGCGCGTCATCACTGCAGTCCGCGTCGTAGCGTCGCATCATTCGGAACATTCTTGCCAAACCCCGGCGCAAGACTTTGACTTGTCCCAATAAAAAAGGCCGATCCGCAAAGGATCGCTATTCCAGGGGGAGGAGGCAGCCATGACCAAATCAAACAGGGGCAGAACTTCGAGCCGCCGCGGCTTTCTCAAGGTCGCTGCTGCGGGGGCCGCCGCGACGGTAGCCGCGCCGAGCGTCGTCAGCGCCCAGGGGCCGATCAGCATGCGCTGGCAAAGCACCTGGCCGTCAAAGGACATTTTCCACGAATACGCCCTCGACTACGCCAAGAAGGTCAACGACATGACCGGCGGCGAGCTCAAGATCGAAGTGCTGCCGGCAGGCGCTGTCGTGCCCGCCTTCGGCCTGCTCGACGCCGTCTCCAAGGGCGTGCTCGACGGCGGCCATGGCGTGCTTGTCTATCACTACGGCAAGCAGACGGCGCTGGCGCTCTGGGGCTCGGGACCGGGCTTTGCGATGGACGCCAACATGCTGCTGGCCTGGCACCGCTATGGCGGCGGCAAGGAGTTGCTCGCAAAACTTTATGAATCGATCGGCGCCAATGTCGTCTCGTTCCCCTACGGTCCGATGCCGACCCAGCCGTTCGGCTGGTTCAAGAAGCCGATCACCAAGCCCGAGGATATCAAGGGTCTGAAATTCCGCACCGTCGGCATCTCGATCGATGTGTATTCGGGGATGGGCGCTGCCGTGAACGCGCTGCCCGGCGGCGAAATCGTAGCTGCCATGGACCGCGGTCTTCTGGACGCGGCGGAGTTCAACAATGCCACCTCCGACCGCGTGCTCGGCTTCCCCGACGTCTCCAAGGTCTGCATGCTGCAGAGCTATCATCAGAACGCCGAGCAGTTCGAGATCACCTTCAACAAGGACAAGTACAACGCGCTGCCGGACAAGATGAAGGCGATCATCGCCAACGCGGTGGACGCAGCCTCGGCGGATATGTCCTGGAAGGCGATCGACCGCTATTCCAAGGACTATGTGGAGCTGCAGACCAAGGACAACGTCAAGTTCTACAAGACCCCCGATACCATCCTGAAGCAGCAGCTCGAGATCTATGACGGCGTGGTGCAGAAGAAGGCGGCCGAGAACCCGCTGTTCAAGGAGATCGTGCAGTCGCAGATCGCGTTCGCCAAGCGTGCGACACAATGGGAGCAGGACACGGTGGTGAACCGCCGCATGGCCTACGACCACTATTTCGGGCCCAACGCCGCGGCCAAGAAACTCTGATGCCGAGATAAACCCGGCACGGGCGCCGTCCGGACCACCCTCCGGACGGTGCCTTGTGTTACGTTGGGATCGTTTTTATGCCGAACCATTTCACATGAGCGTCCAGAGTTTACTGTACAAGATCGACGGCATCTCGACCTGGGTCGGCAAGGCGACCGCCTGGCTGATGATCCTCCTGATGAGCGTTGTCTGCATCGAGGTGTTCAAGCGCTATGCCGTCAACATGCCGACGGCATGGATCTTCGACGCCGAGAACATGCTGTACGGGTCGCTATTCATGCTGTGCGGCGCCTATACGCTGGCGCAGAACGCCCATGTCCGCGGCGACTTCCTGTACTCCTCGATGCGGCCGCGCACGCAGGCCACGCTCGATCTCGTTCTCTACTTCGTGTTCTTCATTCCGGGCATCGCCGCGCTGATCTATGCAGGCTATTTCTACGCCGCGGATTCCTGGCACATCAACGAGCATTCCAACGTTACGGCGGACGGCCCGCCGGTCTACCACTTCAAGACCGTCATCCCGATCGCGGGCGCGCTGATCATGCTGCAGGGGATCGGCGAGATCATCCGCTGCATCGTTTGCCTGAAGACCGGCGAATGGCCGAGCAGGCTTGCCGACGTCGCCGAGACCGACGTCATCGGGGAGCAGCTCGCGCACTCTGAATTCGTGGACGAGGAATCGCGCAAGCTCGCCATCGAGGGCGCGGCGCGCATCGATGAAATGGCGCGGCAGCGCGGCATGGGCGGGGACCTGAACACATGAGCGATCCCGCGCTTGGCCTGTTGATGCTGGCGCTCATCGTCGTCGTCATCATGATGGGCTTTGCCACGGCGTTTACGCTGATGGGCCTCGGCATGTTCTTCGGCTTCATCGCGTTCTACGATCCGTCGCAGAACTGGACGCACAACAAGGTTTTCGAGCTGATGGTCCAGCGCACCTACGGCGCGATGACCAACGACGTGCTGATCTCCATCCCGTTGTTCGTGCTAATGGGCTATGTGATGGAGCGCGGCGCCCTCGTCGACAAGATGTTCTATTCGATCCAGCTCGCCTTCCGCCGCCTGCCTGCCTCGCTCGCGGTCGCGACCCTGATCGTGTGCACGTTCTGGGGCATCGCCTCCGGGCTCGTCGGCGCGGTGGTGGTGCTGATGGGCGTGATCGCCTTCAACCCGATGCTGCGCGCCGGTTATGACGTGAAGCTCGCCTCCGGCGTCATCACCGCGGGCGGCACGCTCGGCATCCTGATCCCGCCTTCGGTGATGATCATCGTCTATGCCGCGGTCGCCGGCCAGTCCGTGGTCAAGCTCTATGCGGCGGCGATGCTTCCCGGCTTCTTCCTGGCGTTCCTCTACCTCGTCTATGTCGTGGGCTGGGCGATGATCAACCCGAAGATCGCCCCGCCGCTGCCGGAGGAACAGACCCGCGTCAACGTGCCCGAATGGATCAGGAATTTCGCGGCGCTGTATTCGCCGAACCTGTTCGTCGGCCTGTTCAAGGCACTGCTCTCGCCCGCAAAGGCGAAGACGCTCCGGATCGACGGCAAGCCGATGGGCTATGGCGCGATCGTGCAGAACTTCCTCATTTCGCTGGTGCCGTTCCTGACGACCGCAGCCGCGCTCGGCACGGTCTGGTGGTACGTCGTGATCCACCAGCAGCCCGGCGCCGCGAGCGGAGCCGTCGAAGGCCTGCAGCAGCTCGGCAGCCCGGTCGAGCCGAAGGAGCTGTCGCCCGCTGAAAAGGGACCGGACACCCAGTTCTACATCTGGTTCGCGATATCAGTCGCCGTGCTGGCGGCGTGGACGGCGCGCTCTTACTTGCGCATGGACGGCGAACGCTTCGAAGTGTTGAAGCTCTTGACGTCGTCGGTGATGCCGCTCGGCATCCTCACCGTCGTGGTGCTGGGCGTGATCCTGTTCGGCATCACGACCGCGACCGAGTCCGCCGGCGTCGGCGCCGCCGGCGCCTTCATCCTCGCGTTCCACGCCCGCACGCTCGACTGGAAGCGCACCAAGGAAGCGGTGTTCCTGACCGCAAAGACGACCGCGATGGTGTGCTGGCTGTTCGTCGGCTCGGCGCTGTTCTCGGCGGTGTTCGCCATTCTCGGCGGTCAGGCGCTGCTGGAAAGCTGGGTGCTGTCGCTCAACATGACGCCCGTGCAGTTCATGATCTTGTCGCAGGCGATCATCTTCGTGCTGGGCTGGCCGCTCGAATGGACCGAGATTATCATCATCTTCGTGCCGATCTTCCTGCCGATGCTGAAGCACTTCAACATCGATCCGATCCTTTGGGGCACGCTGGTGTTCGTGAACTTGCAGGCCGCGTTCCTGTCGCCGCCGGTCGCGATGTCGGCGTTCTATCTCAAGGGCGTCGCCCCGAAGCACGTTACGCTGAACCAGATCTTCGCCGGCATGATGCCCTACATGCTGATCGTGATCCTGTGCATGGTGATCATGTATCTCTGGCCGGGCATGACGCTGTGGCTGCCGAACTATCTGTACGCGAGTTGATGCGCAGCGGGGAGCACCGGGCGCTTGTCAAACGGAAATGGTGCGCCATTCAGAACAAACCTGCGAACTCGTATGTCATTGAAATATCCATGTAGTTTCCAAGGCCGCCACGCCTGGCGCTTGACTCGCCGTCAAAAGATGCCTGTAGCCACTACCAGCCGGCTACTCCTACGGCCCGCCATAAGCACACCCCCCGTCAACCGGGAGCACGACGCCGGACCCACGTGGGACGCATCATCGGACACGAGAAAAGCGACGGCGGCCGCGATTTCATCCGCGGCGCCAAGCCGCCGCATTGGCAATCGCTGCTCGATCCGGCCGCGGTTCGACGCGTGAATCGGCGAACATCTCCGCCGACATCGGCGCCTCGATATAGCCAGGTGCAACGCAACTGACCCGAATGCCTTTCGCGGCCCACGCGCAGGCAAGATTTCCTGTCAGATGCGCGATCGCTGCCCTAGAAGCGCCGTACCCGTTGGAACCGGAATGCCACCCAGCCCTGCCAACGAGCCGATATTGACGATGGCGCCTCCGCTGCCGCGCGGCAAGAAGCTCGACAAGCGAGGAAGGTGCCACGGAGATTCACGTCCATGACACGTTCCCAATCAGAGAGTTTCTGATCGATGGTACGAACGATCGGTTCTGCGACGCCGGCATTATTGACCCAGGATATCGAGCGGCCCGAGCGGCTCGTCCGACTCCGCAATCATCCGATCCGACGTCGGCTTCTGACGATATGTCGGCCACCAAGGAAACGCCCGCACCCCGCAATTGCTTCAGCCGGGGAAGTGACCTGCGCGGGAAGATCCGGCTCTGTCGAGCCGTCCACGCAGTCGAGGCAATCGACCTATCTGGGTTGGGATCGATCGATGGCCCCGCTGTCCAGCAATGGCGCGGCATCGATGTTGTGCGCGTCCATCAGCATGGCCAGCCGCTCTACTGCAGCAAGGATCATGGCCTGCTCCCATTGCGGCAACTGGACGAAGCGATCTGTAAACGTCAGGTGAAGCAAGTCGGGTGCGTTGGCCACGATGTCCCTGCCTGCCGGCGTCGCCGTCAGAAGGAACTGGCGCTTGTCGTTTGCGTTACGCTGGCGCTGCACTAGATCGAGCGCCACAAGCCGATCGACGATCGTCGTGATCGTTGCCTGACCGAACTGAAGCGCCTGCGCAATGACACCCGGCGTGGTTTTCTCGCGCGCGTCGATCTCTCGCAACACGAGCCATTGCGATGTCGTAAGGCCGGTCGCAATGGCCAGCTGGCGACTGCCGATCTCAGTTGCCCGCAGCACTCTTCGCAGGGCGCGCAGCGTCAGTGAGGCGATCTCTGATTTCATGTGGCTTTTCTTATAGCTACGGCCGCGCCGAGGCGAATCGTAACCGGTTCCAAGTCAGTCCTTCAAATTTTATTCGTACAACGAAATATCTACGAAGCTTTTGATGTGAGATCTCAAGCCAATTTTCAAGATTTTGCCACTTATTTTCCTATAAGGTAAAGCGCTATATATTTCGGAGAATGAAGCGATTAATTCGAAATCTGAAGCAATAGCCGGCCGTCGGGTCGACGCTTTCGGTGGATTCTCGCCAGTGGCTTTCGACGCCGCTCCGGATGTCAACGAAGCGTTCCAGTTGAGGAAGCCGTCGCCCGCTGACGGCCCCGCGGTTACCCGCCTGGTCGCAGCCTGCGCGCCACTGGACTCCAATTCCGCCTATTGCAACCTCCTCCAGTGCACGCACTTCACGGACTCCTGCCTCGTTGCGGAACGTCACGCGCAAATTCTAGGATGGGTTTCAGGTTATCGCCCGCCTTCGGAACCGAACAGCTTCTTCGTCTGGCAGGTCGCGGTCGCGAAGGCGGCGCGCGGCAAAGGCCTTGCTCAGCGCATGATCAACGCGCTGCTGGATCGCCCTTCCGCCGAAAGTGCCAAGTATCTCCTCACCACAGTGACCGACGACAACGCTCCATCCTGGGCATTGTTCAACGGACTGGCCCGCGCGTGGGGCGCTCCGCTGATCCGCAGTGTGATGTTCGAGTGCGACGCGCATTTCGCCGGTAAGCACGCCACAGAGTGGCTGGCCCGCATTGGCCCCCTGCCAAACCGACAGCCCGGAGCCAGAGATCAGGAGAACTGACGACATGACCACAACAACCACACTTGGCCGCCATACACGACCCAAGCCGACCAGCCATATCCCGGACCGATCCATTTACGAACGCCGGGAGTCGGTCGTGCGGAGCTATGCGCGCACCATGCCGCGCCAGTTCAGCCGAGCTGACAATGTCTGGATGTATGATAATCAGGGCGGACGCTATCTGGACTTCCTGTCGGGATGCTCGACGCTTAATTACGGACACAATCATCCCGCGCTGAAGCAAGCGCTGATCGACTACATCTCGACTGACGGCATCACGCACGGGCTTGACCTGCATACCGACGCCAAGGCGGAGTTCCTCGAAACATTCGAGTCGCTGATTCTGAAGTCACGCGGGCTGGACTACCGCGTCATGTTCACCGGACCGACCGGCACTAACGCGGTCGAGGCCGCCATCAAACTGGCTCGCAAGGTGACCGGCCGTGGACTGGTGATCGCTTTCACGAACGGTTTCCACGGCATGACCCTCGGTGCGCTGGCCTGCACCGGCAATGCCGCCAAGCGCACCGGCGCGGGCGTACCACTCAGCCATGTCAGCCACGAGCCTTACGATGGCTATCACGGCCCGGATCTCGACACCGCCGCGCTACTGGAACGGCGGCTGTCCGACCCTTCCAGCGGGCTCGATGCGCCGGCCGCGATTCTAGTCGAGACGGTTCAGGGCGAAGGCGGTCTCAACACCGCATCGCCGGATTGGCTGCGTGCAATCGCCGATATCGCAAAACGCCACGGCGCACTCCTTATCGTCGACGATATTCAAGCCGGATGCGGGCGCACCGGTCCGTTTTTCAGCTTTGAAGGCATGGGTTTTACGCCCGACGTCGTCACCATGGCAAAATCGCTGTCCGGCATGGGGCTTCCCTTCGCGCTGACACTGTTCCGACCCGAGTTGGATCAATGGTTGCCCGGCGAACATAACGGCACGTTCCGGGGCAACAATCACGCCTTCATCACGGCAACCGCGTCTCTGCGGAACTTCTGGAAGGATGATGAGTTCGAGCAGGACGTCCAGCGCAAGGGACGATTGCTCGCACGACGCCTGGATGCCATCGCTTCTGGATTCGGCCTTTCGACACGCGGCCGCGGCATGATGCGTGGCATCGACGTCGGGTCCGGTGAAACTGCCGATGCCATCACCAGCGCCTGTTTTGCCGCCGGACTCATCATCGAAACGAGCGGCGCACACGACGAAATCGTCAAGGTGCTTGCACCTCTCATTATCGACGACGCCGCTCTCTCGGCCGGCCTCGACATCATCGAGGAGTCGGTCCGCGCGGTGCGGACCGGCAGCTACGGCATTGCAGCCGAATAACGAAAGGAAAGCACAATGATCGTTCGTCAACTCCGCGACATTCGAAAGACCGATCGTCTCGTCAAATCGAAAGGCTGGGACAGTGCCCGCCTTCTGCTCAAGAGCGACGGCATGGGCTTCTCTTTCCACATTACGACGATGTACGCGGGCGAAGAACTCAAGATGCACTACCAGAACCATCTCGAGGCGGTTTTCATACTGAAGGGAACCGGGACCATCGAAGACCTCGGGACCGGCGAAACGCACAAGCTCGCACCGGGCATCATGTACGCACTCAACAAGAACGACCAGCATATCGTTCGCCCGGACACTGACCTCCTGACGGCCTGCGTGTTCAACCCGCCGGTCACCGGCCAGGAAGTGCACGACGAGACTGGTGCCTATCCGACTGGTGTCGAAGCGCCGCGCGAGGCGGCCGTTAACTCCTGAAACAACTGAAAGAGGGAAAGGCATTGACAGACATTTACCCATCCCGTCTCACCTCGGAGGCCCAGATGCTTCCGCGTCTCGATCCCGTTATTCATAGCGACTGGAGCGAGAGCGCACCGCTAACGCGGCGGCAGGCCGAGCAGTTCGATCGCGATGGCTTCCTCGTGCTCAAGGATGTCCTCTCTCCCGAGGAAGTCGACCACCTGCAGACGCAGGCAAAGAAACTGCTATCGAGCCCTAACGGCCTCAATCCGGAAACGATCATCGCCGAGCCGGACAGCCAAGAAATCCGTTCGGTCTTCGAGATCCACTCTCAGAGTAGAGTGATCGGGCGCCTCGCCGCCGACGCACGCTTGGCAGGCATCGCCCAGTTCCTGCTGAACGACAAGGTCTACATCCATCAGTCACGCCTGAACTACAAGCCCGGCTTCGAAGGCAAGGAGTTCTACTGGCACTCCGACTTCGAGACTTGGCACGTGGAAGACGGCATGCCGCGCATGCGAGCACTCTCCATGTCAGTCCTGCTGGCGGAAAATACGCCGGACAATGGCCCCCTGATGCTGATGCCCGGATCGCACCGCGTCTTCCTGACCTGTATTGGCGCGACGCCGGAAGACCACTATCGCACGTCACTGAAGAAGCAGGAGTATGGCGTGCCCGACCGGAAAAGTCTGACCGAGTTGGCGCACCGCCACGGCATCGTGGCGCCGACCGGTAAGGCGGGCACGGTGGTGATCTTCGATTGCAATACGATGCACGGATCGAACGGCAACATCACGCCATTTCCACGCGCTAACGCGTTCTTCGTCTATAACGCCGTGAGCAACCGGCTGCAGGCGCCATTCGGCGTCAAAAAACCGCGGCCGAGCTTCGTTGCCGCGCGCAGCGACCCGAAAGCTCTCGTGCCTCAGCACGGCCCGTTGATGGAGGATGCTCTCGCATGAGCGGTTTTCATAGTGTCGAGAAGATCGGCGGCACATCGATGGCCGCGACTGGCACGCTATTCGACGACGTTCCGATCGCGGAGCGCAAGGGCGAGGACCTTTACAATCGCGCCTTTGTCGTCTCCGCCTATGCCGGGATGACTGACGTGCTGCTGGAGCACAAGAAGACCTACGAGCCTGGTATCTATGCACGCTTTGTTGCCGATGACGGCGCGGACGGATGGCGTCAAGCGATGGCCGACAGCGACATCGCTTGGCCAGGCTTGGTGTTCGATGCGCTGCGAGCCCTCGATAGCGCACGAATCGACGTGATTGCGACGCGGCATCAGATCCGCAATGCTGACGTTCAGTTCGTCGTGACCGTTTGCCACTTCGATGCTGGCGCTAGGGTTCTGCATCGTGTCCCGGTGGAGGCCGACGGGGAAGCGGAAGGCCGGCGCGCGGCCTGACGGCGCGCGTCGCAATCGTCATGCTTGCGGCAATCTCCCCGGTTCGTAGCCTGCTGCTCGCCATCTTTATGCTCATGGCGGGAAGCGGGTTTATGGCGACGCTCCTGAGTTTGCGGCTCGAGCGGGCGGGACAGGGCACGATCGTGATCGGCGCGGTGGCGACCGCCTATTTTGCCGGGCTGGTCGTCGGAGCCCTGCGCTCGGGGCGTATCGTCCGGCGCGTGGGACATATCCGCGCCTTTGCGGCGTTCGTTGCGCTTCTCTCCGCGAGCACGCTCGGCTACGCGCAAATCGTCCATCCTCTGCTCTGGTCGGGACTGCGGCTGATCGACGGCTTCTGCGTCGCCGGCGTCTTCGTCTGTCTCGAGAGCTGGCTAAACGAACGCGCTGACGCGGCCTCGCGCGGCAGCATTCTAGCGGCCTACATGGTTGCACTATATTGCGGACAGGCGGTGGGACAGTTGCTGCTAGGAGCCAGCGGTGATTTGCCTGCTGTTCCGTTTCAACTAGCGTCAATGCTAATCTCGCTCGCGATCATTCCACTTTGTCTCACACGCAACTCGGCGCCGCCGCCTGCCGAAGCCGCGGCGTTCGGAACCCGAACACTCTTTGCCGCATCACCCCTCGGTGCTGTCGGAGTAATGACGACCGGCTTGATGTTAGGGGCATTTTACGGATTGGCCGCAGTGCAGGTTCGACGCCTAGGGTTCGATTTATCGCAGACAGCCCACTTCATGATGATCGTGATTCTTGGCGGCGTGATCCTGCAATGGCCGCTCGGACGCATTTCCGACCGCTATGATCGTCGCCAGGTCATCGTGCTCAGTTTCGCGGCAACCCTGTGTATCAGCTTGGTCATCTCCTTTCTCTCGTCGGTCGGCCCGTGGCTGCTGATTCTCGGAACAATGTTTGGTGGCCTCAGCTTTGCGCTCTATCCACTCTGCGTGGCCCATTGCAACGACCGTCTGCACGCCGCACAACGTATCGCCGCAAGCGGACGGCTGGTGCTGTTGTATTCCGTCGGCGCCGCGCTCGGGCCGATCGGTGGAGCGATATTCATGACAGGCTGGAGCAGCGGCGGGCTTTTCCTTTTCATCGCCCTTTGCGCCGGCGGCGCGGCCGCGTTCGGCATGTGGCGGCAGACGGCAACCCCACCTGTTCCTGCACCCGAGCAGCAGGACTTTCAGATTCTTCCACGCACGACGCCGATTGCATCGCTGCTTGACCCCAATACGCCCGACGCAGCGGTGATCGGAGAACAGCAATCGTGAATGCCTCCGTTTCCGCACCTGATCCAACTGCTGATCGCGCCACGTTGCGCCGTGCGATTGCCGCCTCTGCCGTCGGCAATGCGACGGAATGGTTCGACTACGGCATTTATGCGTATGGCGTGACGTACATTTCCGCGGCACTGTTTCCCGGCGACGTCGGGGAAGCGGTGCTTTTTGCGTTGGCCACGTTCGCGATCTCCTTCCTCATACGGCCGCTAGGCGGGATATTCTGGGGATCGCTGGGAGACCGGGTGGGCCGAAAATCCGTGTTGGCGCTGACGATACTGCTGATGTCGGGCGCGACGCTGTGCGTCGGGCTTATTCCCCCCTACAACAGCGTCGGCTTCTGGGCGCCACTGTCGCTCGTTCTTCTCCGCATCGTACAGGGCTTTTCGACCGGTGGCGAATACGGCGGCGCCGCGACGTTCATGGCCGAGTACGCTCCCGATGACCGACGCGGCTTTTATGGGAGTTTCCTGGAGTTCGGAACGCTGGCCGGCTTCTCGCTGGGCGCATTCCTGATGTTATCCTTCTCGCTCTTTCTGGGTGATCAGGCGATGCACGACTGGGGATGGCGCGTTCCGTTTCTGGTCGCCGCGCCAATGGGCCTCGTCGGCGCGTATCTGCGCGCGAGAATGGAAGATACGCCGGTCTTCCGTGCCCACGAAACCGCAAGCCAGGCACGATCCTCACCAGGCCTGATCGCCCTTCTGGCACGTCACCGGCGTCCTATGCTCGTCGTCGGCGGCCTGGTGGTTGCGCTCAATGTCGTCAATTATACGCTGCTCAGCTACATGCCAACCTATCTTCAGAGCCGCATCGGCCTGTCGCCGGATGAGGCGCTTGCGGTGCCGCTCCTCGGCATGCTGTTCATGATGCTGTTCCTGCCATTTGCTGGCCGGCTCTCGGACCGAATCGGGCGCCGTCCGATGTGGAGCTTCTCCCTGATCGGGTTGTTTCTGCTGGTGGCCCCTCTCTACATGCTCATGGGCACGGGCCTCGTCGGCGCCTGTGTCGGCTTCATTCTGCTCGGGCTGCTCTACGTACCGCAACTCGCGACCATTTCGGCGACTTTCCCGGCCATGTTTCCCACCCGTGTGCGTTTCGCCGGCTTCGCCGGCGCTTACAACATTTCGACATCCATTTTTGGCGGCACGGCGCCGGCAATCAACAGCGGCCTTATCTCTGTTACCGGGAACGAGCTGATGCCGGCCTATTACATGATGGCTACATGCGTTGTTGGGCTGATCGCGCTGCGCTTCATGCCGGAGACAGCCGGACGGACTCTTTATGAAGATCCTTTCGCGCGATAGGCTCTAGCTAGCACGCCAAACTTCCGAGGCCGAGGAACGGCTGGAGCACCTTTATGCGGCCATTGAGACCGGCGCTATCGACGGTGCCGATGGATCCGGATCCCTCAAGAACCGGATCGCCGCGTTGATGGCAAGCCGGGGTAGGGCCGTTGTGGCTCTCCATTATGCGAAGAAGTCGAGTGCAACCCCCAACCAGATTGACCCGATCGCTATCGATCGGTTCACCCGCCTGATGCGTCAGCAACTCGTGTCGGGCGACGTCGCTGCTCGGAAGGCCTATCTCGCAAGCGTGGTCGACGCGATCATCGCGTCGGAGGACCGTCGGCTCAAATGACAACATCCGGTCCGTTTTCGGCCGAAAGGTCAACCCAAGCCTTGGCTTCATAAATCTGTTCAGGAGTGGTGCCCAGGGGCGGGATCGAACCACCGACACTGCGATTTTCAGTCGCATGCTCTACCAACTGAGCTACCTGGGCATACCCGCGGGGCCGAAAAGGCCGGAGCGAGCGGGCGGTTTATAGAGAGGTCGGAGCGTCGTGTCCACCCGCCTTCGCCAAAGGCTTCGGCGCGGCGAGCCCGACCGGCACTCTTTCCCCAACTTGTTGGGAAATCTTGGCTATTCCGGGTCCTCCGCGTCGTCCTCGCGGCCGGGCACGACATAGCGGCCGGTCAGCCAGCGGTTGAGATCGACGTCGCGGCAGCGCGCCGAGCAGAACGGGCGGAAGGCCTGCTCGACGGGCTTGCCGCAGATCGGGCAGGCGCGCGGGGTGGCAGAGGGTATGGCCTTGGGCGTTCGGGCTTGGTCGGTCATGGCTGGGCCGGAGTTTACATCATCTGCCGCATGTTCCGCTGAGTTCCCTCCCTGCTTGCGGGTAGGGCAATCGCATATGCGTCTTCGCCGGCCGCGCAGGTGCTTGGCCTCGTGGCTCGGCGACCTCGCCCGCAAGCGCAGGGCGATAGCCTCGGAGCGAGGGGCGTCTCCGCGATTTCTGGATAATGGAAGAATGCCGCTGATTTGCCCGACGAGTCAAGTTGTCGTGTCGAACGCCGGCAGCCGCCGGCTACTTTGCATGGGGTTGTTTTCGATATTTTGGCAGCGCGCCCCTGCGGCAAGCTATTGCGTCCGGCTATCGGCCTCGTTCCATAGCCCGGCCATGACGATGTGGAGCAGTTGAGGTGGGGGTCTCATCGCGAGTCGTTCAGGAGGAAAGAGCCCACCCGTATCGCATCTTCGATGCGATACGACCTCCCCCGCAAGCGGGAGGTGGACTGCCGTCGATGCGCGAAAGTGGATACCTCACACCGCGACGGAGTTGAGCCAGCCGTGGCGGATCGGAAAGCCCTCGCCGCCGAGCAAGGTCACGGTCTCGTAGAGCGGCAGGCCGACCACATTGGTGTAGGAGCCGACCATCTTGACCACGAACGATCCGGCAATGCCCTGCACCGCGTAGCCGCCGGCTTTGCCGCGCCATTCGCCGGAGCCGATATAGGCCTGGATGTCGTCCTCGCTGAGCCGCTTGAAGCGCACGCGCGTTTCCACCAGGCGCTGACGGAATGCCTCGCGCGGCGTCACCACGCAGATCGCGGTGTAGACGCGGTGATTGCGGCCCGACAGCAGCCGCAGGCACTGCGCGGCCTCGTCGACCAGATTGGCCTTGGGCAGGATGCGGCGGCCGACCGCGACCACGGTGTCGGCGGCAATGATGAAGGAGCCGCGCAGGTCGTCGTCAAGATGCACCGATTTCAGGGCCGCGTCGGCCTTGGCGCGCGCCAGGCGGTTGGCGCAGGCGCGCGGCAACTCGCCCCGCCGCGGGGTCTCGTCGACATCGGCCGGGCGCAGCGCATCGGGCTCGATGCCGGCCTGGTTGAGCAGGGCCAGCCGCCGCGGCGAACCGGAAGCAAGAACGAATTTGGGACGGCCTAGCATGCGGGCTTTTGGGCTGAATCGGGGGGACGGACGCGGGCGGAACCTATCGGATGGGGCATGGATGCACAACCTTGGAACCGGCCGCGAATCGCGCCCCTGCCTGGAGACAAGGCCCCATAAGCACAGCTGTTTGTCAGTCTGGCGACAAGCGGCGGTTCTGCGAATCGGAACACGCTGATCCGCTCGCCTCGCCGAGCCTCACAGGTTTGCCGCGCCGGCCCTGGCAAAGCGGCGGCGGATGCGCAGCAACAGGCCGTCGCAGACCTCACGGTAGGCGGCGAGCTTCTGCTCGCGGTTGCCGCTGGTGCCGGTCGGATCCTGCGTCGGCCAGTATTCGACATCGGCGGCGAGCGTGCGGGTGAGATCCAGCGCCCTGTGGTGCGCCTCCGGCGACAGCGTGATGATGAGATCGAAGTTCAGCCCCTCCCAGTCCTCGAGCTCCTCGAAGGTTTGCGGCTTGTGGCTGGAAATGTCCTGGCCGAGTTCGGCCATCACCGAGACGGCGAACGGGTCGAGCTCACCCTTCTTGACGCCGGCCGAGCGGACATAGAGGCCTTGCGGAAACATCTGCTGCAGCAGGCTTTCGGCCATCGGCGACCGCACGCTGTTCAGGCCGCATGCGAACAGCACGGCCTGGGGGTTGCGCGCGCGCGGCGCTTCCATGCGATCAGGCTTTTTTCGATCGGGGTACGCCCCCGTCAATCATCGCTTCACCGATCATGCGCCACTTCGATTGGCGCATAATCTGATCCGAAAACCGGTATCCACTTTTCGGGATCATGCGCCTTCACCCTTCCAGTGCAGCACAGTGATCAGCGTGAACAGCCGCCGCGCGGTCTCGAAATCGACGCGCACCTTGCCCTTGAGCCGCTCCTGCAGCGTGCGCGAGCCCTCGTCATGGATGCCGCGGCGGCCCATGTCGATCGCCTCGATCTTGTCCGGCGTCGCGGTCCGGATCGCCTGATAATAGCTGTCGCAGATCATGAAGTAGTCCTTCACGACGCGGCGGAACGGGGTCAGCGACAACAGATGTGCGACCACCGGCGCGCCGTCCTCCTTGCGGATATCGAACATCAGCCGGTTGCCGGTGATCGCGATATGCAGGGTGTAGGGCCCCGGCCCGGCGGCGCCCTCGGGCGCGAACAGGTTCTGCTCGATCAAATCGTAGATCGCGATCGCCCGCTCATGCTCGATGTCGGGCCCGGAACGGCCGATCGATTCCTCGTCGAGCGTCACCGCGACGATGCGATTGTTGGAATCCTCGTCGTCTGGTGGCTTGTTCATGAGAGGTTGAGGCGCAATCCGACGGAACGTGAATGGGCATCGAGACCCTCGGCCTGGCCGAGCGTCATCGCGGCGGGCCCGAGTGCACGGAGTTGATCCGGCCCGCACCGCAGGATCGAGGTTCGCTTCATGAAGTCAAGCACCCCGAGGCCCGAGGAGAACCGCGCCGAGCGCGCGGTCGGCAGCACATGGTTGGAGCCGCCGACATAATCGCCGATCGCCTCCGGGGTATGGGCCCCGAGGAAGATCGCCCCGGCGTTGCGGACCTTGTTCGACAGGCCCTCGGCATCCGCGGTCATGATCTCGAGATGCTCGGCCGCGATCGCATTGGCGAGCTCGACCGCGTCGTCGAGTTTTGCCACCTTGATCACGGCACCGAAGTCGTTCCACGAGGTGCGGGCGATCTCGCCGCGCGGCAAGGTCGCTAGCTGCGTCTCGACCGCGCGCTCGACGTCGGCGGCGAGCCGTGCACTGTCGGTGATCAGGATCGACTGCGCGCTGACGTCATGCTCGGCCTGTGCCAGGAGGTCGGCCGCGATCCAGTCGGCATTACCGGTGTCGTCGGCGATGACCAGCACCTCGGAGGGGCCGGCGATCATGTCGATGCCGACCTTGCCGAATACCAGCCGTTTTGCCGCGGCGACATAGGCGTTGCCGGGGCCGACGATCTTGGCGACCGGCGCGATCGTCGCGGTGCCGTAGGCCAGCGCCGCCACCGCCTGGGCGCCGCCGACCCGGTAGATTTCCGAGACGCCGCCGAGATGGGCGGCGGCGAGCACCAGCGGGTTGAGCTTGCCGTCCGGCGCCGGAACCACCATCACCACCCGCGGCACGCCGGCGACCTTGGCCGGCACCGCGTTCATCAGCACCGAGGACGGATAGGCCGCGGTACCGCCGGGCACATAGAGCCCGACCGCATCGACCGCGCTCCAGCGCCAGCCGAGCTCGACGCCGGCGGCATCGGTGAAGCGCTCGTCCTTCGGCAACTGGCGGCGGTGGAAGGTCTCGATCCGGTCGCGCGCGAACCTCAGGGCGTCGACGGTCTTGGGGTCGCAGGCCGCAACCGCGGCGTCGATCTCGGCTGCGGTAATGCACAGGCCGGCCGCCTCGATATCGAGGCGGTCGAACTTTTTGGTCGCCTCGAGCAGCGCCGCGTCGCCGCGGGCCGCCACGTCGTCGACGATGGCGCGGGTGGCGCGCTCGACGTCGGCCGATACCTCGCGCTTGGCCGCCAGGAAATCGCGGAATCGCTGCTCGAAATCGGCGCTCTGTCGGTCCAGGCGAACGGGCATGACGGCTTTCTTAGGAGGAATTCGGGTCCCTGCTCAATGGCGCGGCGGATAATGGCCGTCAACCCTTGGGGGATGTCATTCCGGGATGGTCCGAAGGACCAGACCCGGAATCTCGAGATTCCGGGTTCGGTCCGGAGCCTGTCATCGGGCCGCGCTCTGCGCGGACCCGTTGGGACCGCCCCGGAATGACGTGCCCAATCACCCCGGCGCCACGCCGAGATCGTCGATGCCCAGATCAGTCAATTCGCACTCCAGGCACTCGACATCCAGCCGCAGCGCCCCGCCATGGCCGAACATCAGGAGCGCGCTGCCGCCCGGCGGGTCGGAGGCATAGAACTCGATCCCGAGCAGTTCCAGGGTGGCGTCCGGGGCCTCCAGGTCGATATTGCGCGACTTGCATGCCAGCACCCGGTCGAACCTGAGCGCGGCGATCAGCCGCCGCGAGCAGGTGCCGCCCGACAGGGTCTGCTCCCAGTCCAGCCGGTTCAGGCCGACCACGAGCCGCTTCTCGTCCTGGCGCCAGACGATGTCGGAGGGCTGGACGTGGGCGTCCTGCACATGGGTCGAGATGACCGCGAGGTCATCGGCATCGAGGGCGATCAGCTTCAGCGGCGCGGGTGGGGACATGACGGTGGTTATAACGCCTCGCGGCCCGGGAGGTACCAAGAGACCTGGCGAAATCGCCGCTCGAGGGAACCGGCCCACCACACTTCAGAGGCGATTGATGTCCTCGCTCTCCAGCACCGGCCTGGGGTAGCCGTCGCGGGCGACCTTCAGCATGGCGCGGCCGAGCTGTTCCGACGTCGTCATGTAGCTCGGGGCGACCCGCACCAGAAAGGAAAGCAGCGGCGAGGTCGCGAGATAGATCGCCTGCACCCAGCCGGTCTTGGAGCGGACGCCATGCAGCGGCTGGATCCCGGCGGGCCGGAACATGTAGGCGGCCTTGAACGGCAGCTTGAGCAGATCGTTCTCGGTCTTGCCCTTCACCCGCGCCCACATCAACGGGCCGCGCTCGGTGGAATCGGTGCTGCGCCCCGTGACATAGGTGAACACCATGCCGGGATTGAGCCGCGCCAGCACCGTCGCCGCGGCCAGCGTGATGTCGTAGGTGAGATGGCGGTAGCGTGCCTCGTCCATGCCGATCGAGGAGACGCCGAGGCAGAAGAAGCAGGCGTCGTAGCCGGCAAGCTGCGGTTCGATCGCGCTGTAATCGACGAAATTGTCGTGGATCAACTCGACAAGCTTGGCATCGCGCTGCCCGGTCGGGCTGCGCCCAACCGCGAGCACGCGCTCGACAGCGGGATCGAGCAGGCATTCGCGCAGCACGCCCTGCCCGACCATGCCGGTCGCGCCGAACAGGATGACCTTCATCTCGATTGCCCCGCTGCCGCCCGATCCGTTCAGGCGGCGGTTGCGACCTGATCAAACGATACACCGGTCAGCGCAGCCGAGATATCCCATAGCCGCTCCGCTACCGCGGCGTCCCTGGCGTGCGGCATGATGCGCGCCGGCGCAGGTGGGCCCTTCAACTCGTAAAACCCGTTGGGGCCGTAATAGCCGCCCGGCTGGGCCGCAGCGGAGGTCGCCGCGAACAGCGTCGGCAACGCGCCCGCCGCCGCGGAGTGGCTCATGATCGGCTGCAAATATCGACCGAACCGCCACGACAGGCTGTCGGTGCCGGGACCGTTCGGGATCAGCTCGGTGCGCGCGTAGCCGGGATGCGCGGCATTGCTCATCAGTCCCCAGCCGTTGATCGCACTGCGACGCTGCAATTCGAGCGCGAACATCAGCATCGCAAGCTTCGACTGACAGTAGGCGCGCCACGGCGCGTAGGAACGGCGGGCCTGCAGATCGTCGAAATTGATGACGCCGGAGCGATGCGCAAGGCTGGAAAGATTGACGACGCGGGTGTTGTGGCCGCGGCGGAGCTGCGGCAACAGCAGCGCGGTCAACGCATAGTGGCCGAGATAGTTGGTGCCGAACTGCATCTCGAACTCGTCAGCGGTGACCTGCCGCTTCGGCAGCGACATCACCGCGGCATTGTTGATCAGGAGATCGAGCGCGGTATGCGTGGCGGCGAATCGCCCGGCGAAATCGGCGACCGATGCGAGGTTCGCGAGGTCGAGCGTTTCATAGGTCACCGCGGCATCGGGAAGCTGCGCGCGGATCCGCGCCAGCGCGTCCTGCCCCTTGGCGCCGTTGCGGCCGGTGAGCACGACATTGGCGCCGGCGCGCGCCAGTTCCAGCGCGGTCTCGTAGCCGAGCCCGCCGGTTGCGCCCGTGATCACGGCGGTCCTGCCGCCCTGCCGCGGAATGTCTGCAGTGCTCCAGCCGGTCATGCTTATATCTCCTTGCGACACGATTCGGGTTTCTCGTCGGGTTCTTGCGGGTCCAGCCGCACCGACGAAATGTGCACTAAGTGCATTTTTGCAAGGGGTGAAAAATTGCAACGTCCGGCGCCCGCGCGCAAACCGGCCAGGAAATCGGCCAAGAGACCGGTCAAGTCGATGCAATCCAAAGCGAATCCGGCGCCGCCGGCGGCGGGCCTGCGCGCGCGCAAGCGGCAAGAGACCCGGGAACGGCTGACCAAGGCGGCGATGATGCTGTTTCTCGGGCGCGGCTTCGAGGCGACCACGCTCGACGACATCGTCGCCGCCGCCGACGTCTCGCGCCGCACCTTCTTTCACTATTTCGCCTCGAAGGAAGACGTGGTGCTGGCCTGGCAGGAGGACGGTACCGCGGCACTGATCGCAGCCGTTGCGGCGCGCCCGGCCACTGAATCCATGCTGCAGGCCGCCGAGAACGCCATCGCCGACATGGTCAAGCAGATCGACCCGCGCGAGGCGGTCGCGCTGGCGCGGCTGAAGCGCGACAATCCAGCGCTGCAGGCGCGCGATCAGGCCAAATATGAAAGGCTTGAGCGTGAGCTCGCCAACGCGTTGCTCAAGCGCGCCAACCACAAGAACGACCGGATGAAAGCCCGGCTGGTCGCAATGATCACGACCGGCGCGATGCGCGTCGGCAGCGAGCTCTGGGCCGACGATGGCGCCCGCGAGAAGCCGGACCTGGTCGCCAAGCGCCTGTTCGCAGCGATCCGCGCGATTTTCGAGTGAGCCAGCCGATCACGGCGCTTCCGAAACATAGTCCTCGTAAGGCGAGCACATGCTTCGGACTCCTCCCCCCTTGTGGTAGGGCAATCGCATATGGCCGTTTGAGGTAATCGGAGTTCCCACAAACTCGTCATGCCCGGGCTTGTCCCGGGCATGACGGCGCGGAAGAATCGGTTCATTCCATATGCGATTGCCCTGCCCCTTGTGGGGAGAGGAGTAAGCCACCGGGTGAGGTGGATTGAGGCTGCGCAATGTTGAGACGCGCGGCGCAGAGCACAGCCTCTCTCACCTTCAGCCCTTGATGAACGCCAGCAGGTCGGCGTTGATCGTCTCGGCTTCGGTGGTCGGCATGCCGTGCGGAAAGCCCTTGTAGGTCTTCAGCGTGCCGTTCTTCAGAAGCTTGGCCGAGAGCGGTGCGGAGTCGGCGTAGGGCACGATCTGGTCGTCGTCGCCATGCATCACCAGTACCGGCACGTTGATCTTCTTCAGATCCTCCGTGAAATCCGTCTGCGAGAACGCGACGATGCCGTCGTAATGCGCCTTGGCGCCGCCCATCATGCCCTGCCGCCACCAGTTCTGGATCACGGCTTCCGACGGTTTTGCGCCGGGCCGGTTGTAGCCGTAGAACGGCCCGGCCGGCAGGTCGCGGTAGAATTGCGAGCGGTTGGCGGCGAGCTGGGCCTGCAGTCCGTCGAATACCGACTTCGGCAGGCCGCCGGGATTATTCGCCGTCTGCACCATCAACGGCGGCACCGCGCTCAGGATCGCAGCCTTCGCCACCCGGCTCTCGCCGTGGCGGGCGATGTAGTGCACCACCTCGCCGCCGCCGGTGGAATGGCCGACATGGACGGCGTTCTTCAGATCGAGATGCGCGGTGACGGAAGCGAGGTCGTCGGCATAGTGATCCATGTCATGACCGTCGGCGACCTGGGCGGAGCGGCCGTGGCCGCGGCGGTCATGGGCGACGACGCGAAAGCCGTGCCCCACGAAGAACAGCATCTGCGCGTCCCAGTCGTCCGACGACAGCGGCCAGCCATGGCTGAACACGATCGGCTGGCCCGAGCCCCAATCCTTGTAGAAAATCTCGACGCCGTCTTTGGTGGTGATGGTGGGCATTGGAAACACTCCTTCAGCTGATCGTCATTCCGGACACGCCAGGCGTGAACGAACCTTGGGCGACGGCGCATCGCGGACACACCACCGCATCTCATCTTCTATGCTGCGCGTCGCAACGAAATGAGGTCATACGCCCCGGATCAGGCAAACGTGACCGGCCTGAACCGGCGCCAGGCACCGATGGTCACCAGGACGAAGAACACCAGCACGATGCCCTGCACCACGGCAAAGACCGGCCCGGATGGCGGGTTCGGCGGCACGGCCGGCGCCAGCGCCTGCAACGCCGGCACCTTGAGGAAGCTCTGGATGACCAGCACGAAGACGTTGAGATAGAGCGAGACCATCGCGGTCACGATATAGATCGGACGCCAGGCGCCCTTGAGCTGCATCGCATAGAGCGCAATGCAGGCAATCGCGAGCAACACCAGCGAAAGCCCGCCGATGATGTGGGAGGGCAGCAGCTTCTCGGTCACCAGCGGCGGGATCACGAATCCGGTGGCGCTGGTCAGGATCGTGAACAGGAGGAAGATCGCGGTCAGCCCCGGCATCGCGCGCGAGCCGAGCAGGCCGAACATCACGAGCACACCGGCGACGATTGCAATCAGGCTGATAATGACGTGCACAAGCACCAATGTCGTCATGTGGCGCACTCCCCGTTGAGACCCGCGTGCGAGGTTACGATGCGTGACGGAAAATTGCTACATGCTTCGATGGCAGGACGGCCGACATCTCATCAAAAATTGCCGGCGCCGGCGGCTGCTGAAAATTTTCGCACGCATGTCACACGATGCGGCACGTGCGCCGTGTAAGAAGCCTCATCAATAATAGCGCGGGATCGGTCCGTTATGCGGTGTCTTGCGCTTCGACAGGTCGAACAGCACCTCGTCGACATAGCACCAGCCCCAGCTTTCCGGCGGATCGTAGCCCTCGATCACGGGATGGCCGGTGGCGTGGAAATGCGCCGTCGCATGCCGGTTCGGCGAATCGTCGCAGCAGCCGACATGGCCGCAAGTGCGGCAGATGCGCAAATGCAGCCAGCGGCTGCCGCTCTTCAGGCATTCCTCGCAGCCGAGCGCGCTCGGCGTGACATCCTGGATGCCGGCGATATGGGTGCAGCCTTTTGTCATTTGCGACCTCGTATATGAAGTGAGCTCTTTTTGAACCGTCATCCTGAGGTGCGAGCGGAGCGAGCCTCGAAGGATGCACGGCCCGCATTGTGGCCGATTCATCCTTCGAGACGCCGCTTCGCGGCTCCTCAGGATGACGGAGGAAAAGCTACAGCGTCGGACTGCCCGCGTCAGCGAGATAGCCGTGCAGCGCGGCCACCACCTGCGCGCCTTCGCCGATCGCGCCGCCGACGCGCTTGACTGATCCGGAGCGGACGTCGCCGACCGCGAACACACCGGGCACCGTGGTCTCGAGCAGCGGCACGGCGCGCGCGCCTTCGCCGGTCTGCACGCCGGTCATCACGAAGCCACCGCGGTCGACCTGCACGCCGCAGCCCTCGAGCCAGCCGGTCGCCGGATCGGCGCCGACAAACAAAAAGAGATTGCGGATATCCATGGTGAACTCGTCGGGCGCGAGCCGGCTGCGCCAGCGCACCCGCTGCAGCGTCTCCGCGCCGTCGAGCCCGATCACCTCGGTGTTGAACATCAGTTCGATGTTCGGCGTCGCCTCGATGCGCTCGATCAAATAGCGCGACATGCTGGCTCCGAGCCCGCCGCCGCGGATCATCATGTTGACCTTGCGGGCATGCGCCGACAGGAACACCGCCGCCTGCCCCGCGGAGTTGCCGCCGCCGACCAGCACGACATCCTGGTTGGCGCAGAGCCGGGCCTCGATCGGCGAGGCCCAATACCAGACGCCGCGGCCTTCAAACGCATCGAGATTGTCGATCTCGGGCCGGCGATAGCGCGCCCCGCTGGCGACCACAACGGATTTCGCGCGCAGCGTATGCCCGCAGGCGGTGTCGAGCACGAATGCGCCGGACGCTTTCGTGCAATCGAGCGATTTGATCGAGACCGGGATCAGCATCTCGGCGCCGAATTTCTGCGCCTGGTTGAAGGCGCGCCCGGCCAGCGCCTGGCCGGAGATGCCGGTCGGAAAGCCCAGATAGTTTTCGATGCGCATGCTGGCTCCGGCCTGGCCGCCGAAGGCGCGGGAATCGAACACCGCAACCGACAGGCCTTCCGACGCCGCATAGACCGCGGTGGCAAGCCCGGCCGGGCCGCTGCCGACCACGGCGACATCGTAGAGTTTTTCATGCGCGCTGTTGCCGATCATGCCGAGCGCCATCGCAAGCGCGGTCTCGGACGGATTGCGCAGCACCGTGCCGTTGGGACAGACCACCAGCGGCAGCTCGGCGCGCGTCGGCGAATAGCGCGCGACGAGGTCGGCGGCATCCTTGTCGGTCTCGGGGTCGAGGAGGTGGTGCGGCTGGCCGTTGCGCGCCAAGAAATTCTGCAGCGACGCCATGTTGCCGACCGAGGCGGGGCCGATCAGCACCGGCCCGCCGGCGCCGCCCTGGATCAGGCTGACGCGGCGCAGGATCAGCGCGCGCATGATGCGCTCGCCGAGATCGGCCTCCGCAACCAAGAGCGCGCGCAGCCGGTCGGGCGGCAGCAGCAGCGTCTCGACCACCCCATCGGCATGGCCGTCGACCAGCGCCGGGCGGCCGGAGAGCTGGCCGATCTCGGCGAGAAACTGGCCCGGTCCCTGGTCGATGATCGGCGCGACATGGCCGAGGCCGTCGCGCTGGGTGATCGAGACATTGCCCGACAGCACCACGAACATGCCCGGCCCGGGCTTGCCGGTCTCGAACAGCGCCTCGCCGTCCTGGTATGCGCGCGGCTCGCCGAAGCGGCGCATCCGCTCGATCTCGTGCGCGGTCAGGGTCGGAAAGGTCTGCTCATGGCGCGGGAAGGCGTAGGCGGTTGCGCTCAGCCGATCGATCGTCGTCTCATCTACAGCCATCTCGGCGACCCGCTTCCTTATGACAATGCGCACGAACCGGGTTAACGGCGCGGCTCGTTTCCGCCGGCGTCATCTAGCGAGCCATCGGCTGGTTCGGAAGCCACATCCTCGCGACCGCGCGCCTGCGATTTCCGCCGCTTCAGGTTTTCGCGCAGCGCGAGCTTGAGACGATCCTGTCGTGAATCCTTCACGCGGGCTCCGGCCTGCCCGCCGCCTCTGTCCTGGTCGCCTGTCATTGCAAAACTCTCGAACCGCCGCCGCCCTGCCCGAGGCGAGCATAGCCAATGGCGGATGCCCGCGCACCCTGCCCGGTCGGCCAGTTGCGGCGATATGATTCTGCGGCAAGCGCGGATCGGGATAGTTTCGGCGCAATCGGGAACCCAATCCGGCCGAAATCGGCCAGTTTGGCCGGAATCATCGGCGAGGCGGTCGATTTCTGCCGATTTCAAGGGCGACAGGGGCGCTGTTTCGCTTGCGCCAAAGGGAGGCCTGTGGCAAGAACCGCCCGCTTGGACGGGCCCTCGGGGCCGATTCAATTTTTCCCGGGCATGCTGCCGTAGCTCAGTGGTAGAGCACTCCATTGGTAATGGAGAGGTCGACAGTTCAATCCTGTCTGGCAGCACCATCCATCCTATTGGATACATTGATTTTATTAGAAATTCGGTCCTGAGTGCCACACAAAAGTGCCACACAGAACCATGGTTTCCTTGAAATTCTCAATGTCCAAACGAGCCCGCTCCAACGTCCCTCAGTTCCGAATTCGTGTACCTGCTAAGATCGTAGATCGGCTACGCGGCAAGCGCGTTCTGCTCAGCATCGCTACCCCTCACGATTATCCGTGCGTGAAGACGGTGACGATCGGAAGTGACATCGCCTTCAGCCTCGAAACAGACGACGCGACTGTCGCGGAGGCGCGACAGGCAAACGCTCTAGATCATCTTCGCCGGCTGTTTGAGTTGACCGAGGCGGCCCCCGTCAGCCTCAGTCACAAAGACATGGTCGCGCTGAGCGGTGAGACGTACCGGCTCTATCAGGAAATTCACCGCGACAACCCGGGCGAACCCGACGCATGGATGTATCACAAGGCGCTCAGTCGCGCGGCGCTTGAGGGTCGCATCAAGAATCCACCACCAGCCGCGTTGATGCCGAACGAGGCGAACACTGCCATTGATTTGTTCGGGACTGGTGATCTGAGTGCCGCTGTGAACGCCTTGCCCGCCGATCAGCATGACGCGATCGAAGATCGGTTCGGGCTTCTTGCGGATTGGGTCCTGATCCGCCACCGCATCCATCTAAACCCGAATGATCGGCGCCGCTTCCTGCGCCTTGTTGGGACGGCCAGCCTTGATGCTGGCTGGCAGCTACGTCGCAACGCGGAAGGCGACTACACGCCTGATCCAAAGGCGCAACGCTTCCCAGCGATCGAGAGCGTAACGGCGGTCAAGCCGAGACAGACAATCACAGGCCTGTTCGATCGCTGGTGGGCGGAAGCCAAGGCTACGGGACGGAGTCAAAGTACTCATGACGCTTACAAGGGCGCCATAGACCGGCTGGTGAAACACCTTGGGCATGACGATGCAGGCCGCGTGACTGACACGGATATGCTCGCGTACAAGGATGCGCGTCTCAAGGTCGTAAGCGTCAAGACCTTGAAGGATGGCGATCTACCGGGGATCAGGTCCGTATTCGGCTGGGGTGTTGACAATCGCAAGCTGGCCAAAAATCCGGCCGATGCGATCAAGCTCAAAGCGGAAAAGAAAATCCGCACCCGATCGAAGGGCTTCACGGATGAAGAAGCCAAGGCGATCTTCGCCGCTTGCCTTGGCTACGTGCGGAAGCCGAAAGAGGATGCCAGGACTGCCGCCGCAAAACGATGGGGTCCGCTCATCGCGTGTTACACCGGCTGCCGGATCGCTGAGGCTCTGCAACTTCGCAAAGAGGATGTCCGGAAAGACTCCAAGCATCATGTCTTCGATTTCAATCCGGCCGCCGGCAGCATCAAGTCAGGCTCGTATCGGATCGTGCCCGTGCACCAGCATCTGATCGATCTCGGCTTACTCCGCTTCGTTGAAGACTCTGATGAAGGGCCGCTGTTCGCGAAAGGCAGCTACAAGCGTGTGCTGGATTTCGTTCGAACGATCGTAACCGACAAGCGCGTCCAGCCTAACCACGGCTGGCGGCACCGCCTCAAAACTATTGCCCGCAACCTTGGGCTGGATCACCGAGTCGTCGATTGCATCCAAGGTCACGCGGCGCGAACCTCTGGCGAGGATTACGGTGACGTGACAGTGATTGCTATGGCCCGCGTGGTTGCCGCTATTCCCCGGATTGTAATCGGCCGGGCTGATCCGGCCTCCGAGCAAAGTCGAGTTGCGGTTCAGAGTTGAGCGCGTGGTTGGCGTCATTCCGCTCCCGTTCGGATGGCGGGATGGCAAAGAAGTAACCGGCAACAATCAGCCGCCTCAATTATGAGGATTTCATCCTCAACCGTTGACGTTGATGATCCCGACGGCGCCGAGAAGCCAAATCACGCCAACAACGGCGATGAGAAGGGCAGCCGGCGCGAGGATCATGTTGACGACAAGACGCGCGCCGAGGCGCGCCCGGCTGATTGGCTGGGAGTCCATAGAAAGCCCCCTAGTGGATACCATCGCAGATTATACGGCCTTGAAGGCCGAGCCAGCAACCTGCATTGGGTGTGGCATCAGCAAGCCCCCCGCCGGTAGGCATCATCAATGTCAATCACGTCGGTGGGGCGCATCAGCCATTCCCTCAGCCAACGCGGCCCGGTGATCTCAGCAACGGAGACGGCCGGGATTTGCTCCAACGCGGCGTGGAGTGCATCGATGGCCGCGTAAAGGCGCGGAGGGTAGATTGATCTCATCTCAAACTGGTCTCCATCCATGGGCCGTGCAACAGTCTTCCCGTTGCAAAATTCGGTGACGTAGTCTCGATATGTCTTCTTCATCAGTCCTCTCGCGTGTTGACCGGAGACACTGTGATTAAGGTCTCATGCGCATTCAAGACCGGTGCGTTTGCCCGAATGCAAATGAGAGAGCCATCAAGGCGAGGGTACATCCGCCTCACAATGATGACTCTCCCTCCCGGCCCCGTAGGACCGGGTTAGCAGCTAGGTGTATTCGGACTCGCTGTCGTGAGTGCGCCAGTTCATCGACTCGTCGACGCGGCGCTGGACCAGCGTTGCGAGGGCTTCCGGATCGTGGCTGTTGCCGTTGATGTGGATCGCGACATTGCTGCCGCGAGAGCCGAAGTCGCCCCTCAACGGGACGCCAGACGTCGGAGCTGCAGGGACGTTCTTGACCGCTTCGGCAGGCGACGGGACGCCTTTGATCGGCGAGTCGCCGCTTCCGGCGATTCCCTTCTCGATCATGAGGCGATAGTCACGCGACCGCTTCGTTCCACCCCATTCAGTGAACTCGTTCCCTCCGAAGTTGACTGTCGGAAGGGCGGGAAGTCCCTTTCTGCGGCGAGTAACGGTTCCGTTCGGATCGGTCGGCAATCCCTGATCGGTGAACCCGCCGATCTTGTGACTGCCTCGCAGAGCCGCGTCGGTGTAAGCGTCATACTTTGCTCGTAGCTTCGGATTGGCATTGAGCTTCGCGATGGCTGCCGGCAACTCCCCTCGACGGATCGGGCCGTAGAAGCTGTTCCTCCGGCCCCTGTTGTCGACGCTCTGCGAACCATCGGCGAAATAGCCGAGGGTCTTTCGAAGTGACCAGCCCATCATGTCGGCGCGGTTGTAGAGGCTTTCGACGGTACCGCCGCCGCTTGCACCCTCGGTGAGCTGCATAGCTGCGATGTCCCGCTTCAGCGTGGGATCGCTCTTCATCTCGTCATCGAAGCGCTTGCGCCGTGCGGCCAAGTAAGCGTTTCCGCTGAGGCCCATTCCAGTGCTCGTATCACCAACGCCACCAGCGGGAATATTCGTACCCACATCTGGCGTGCTGTAGCCCATGCCGACCTTGCCGCCGCGCCGGATGATGCCGCCCGAACCAGCACCGAAGTTGGGAAGCTGACCGCCCGGCGTAGCGCCCTTGATCAGGGCATCGGGAGTGCCGACGCCGCTGAGGAGCCGCCCCATTCCGCCGCCGCCACCACCAGCGCCGGACGATCCAGCTCCCTGATAGGCGTAGGAGAGCCCGCCGTTACGATTGCGGGAGCTGAGGTCCGTGATGCCCATGAACGAAGTTCGCTCGATCTTGCCGCCAAGGTTATCGAGCTTGTTTCCGATGTAGCTCATCGGATGGACGTCGGCAGGGTTGAAGCCCTCGCCGGACTGCTTCTGATACAGTTGCCTCTTGTGTTCGCGTTGACGGTCACGCCATTCCTGCACCGACTCGAGTCGGCCATCCGGCTTCCTCTGTCGCTTCGAAGTGTCGGGCATGCCGGCATCGTTGTTCTTCGCCAGAAGCCAAGCCAGCAACGCGGCAGTTCCGACAGGGTTAGCGGTGGCGGCCCCAAGCAACGCCCGGCCAGTGAGCAGGCCGGCGATGCGGCTGACGATGTTCGCAAAGCCAGAGAGCACCGCGATGACAGGGGCAAGCAGTCCAAGTGCGACGGACAACGCAACGATCTGGCCGGCCAACTTCCCGAGGACTTCCGCGCTGTTGCCATCCTTGCCCATGGCGGTGGCGGCGCCTTTCAACATGGTAATGACGGTATCAGAGACTGACTTGAGCCCACCCACGAAGCCCGACGCAAATCCGATAATCTTGTCTACGTCGATCGACGATATTTTCGCAGCGATCTTGTCGAGAGCTTCGCCCATGTTGGCGACGCCAAAGGCCTTCTTCAGCCGCTCGACAAACTCCCGCGACTTCTCCCCGATCTTGCCTGAGGTGAAGATGCCGGTATGCCGATCGAACCAATCGGATACCTCAATGAAGCTCTGCTCAAAGCCGCTCCCGAATTTCTCCCAGGCGAGGCCAAACATGGCCTTGATCCTATCCCAGCGCTTCTGAAGCGAGTTCAGCTTCGTCGCTGAGAACGCGGACGCGGCGCTACTCTTTTCGTCGATCTCCTTCAGCGTCTCACGGATTTGAGCGCCGGCCTTGGCCATCTGAACGAGTTCATCGCGCCACTCGCGCATGCCGGCCAAGTTTGCAAACTTCGCGCGGCTCTGCTCGGTCATGTTCCGCATCTTCTCGAACATGTTCAACATGAACTCAGTCGGTGCAGATGCCATGCGCTGAGCCATCTGCGACCGGCCGCCGTACCCGATCATTCGTGCAGCTTGATCCAGATCCTTCGCGCGTTGTCCGCGAGCGTTGCCGGCGTTCGCAAATTCGGAGGTCAGGAAGCCTAGGAACGTGCCGGCCTTGTTCGGCTGGAGGCCTGCCGAGATACCGACCGACGTGAACGCGGACAGGTCGGTTTCTTTGATCTTCGTGGTGCTCAAGGCGGACAGCGCACGCTTGTTCGCCTCTACTAACTCGTTCGGGTCTGCGGCGGTCGCGGCAGCGGCCACGGCGACCGAGGTCATCATGCGCGCTACGCGGGCAGGATCGGCGTTCCGGACGTTGCCGTAGAGACTGGTTGCGGTCTTACCGGCCAGCTTCATCAGCTCGCCGATATTCATTTCGAGCGCCGACGACGCTTCCAAGGCGTTCTCTGTGACCTTTTTTGCGGCCGATGCGTCGAAGCCCTGCTTGAGCGCCTCGGTGTAGCTGTCCAGCACAGCGGCGGCGGACTCGCCGAACCTGATCGCGACTTGGTCCGACCAGTCACCACGAAGCCGCTTCACCTCAGCCTGCGACAGCCCGCCGAAGATTTGCGCTTTGGTCTCGGCGACGTCGGCTTCCATCCGTCGCTTGAAGGCGGACGCGACGCCGGAGATGGTGATGCCGCCTGAGATGAGCGTGGTGGTTGGCGAAATGCCACGGGGGAGCGCGCCACGGCCGCCGGAGAAGGCACCACGACTGACGGCGCGTTGCTCAGCCTGCCGCCGATTGAAGGTCTGCCGGTCGAGGCGGTCCAGCTCACGATGGAACGCCCGCGCGTCACGCAGGCTGTCTGCATAGGCCGACTTCCATTCAGTGCGATAGGTCGACGCAGCCTTGCGAGCGTCGTCGGTGATCTTCTGTAGGCCAGGCGCGACACTGTCGGGAAACAGCTTGGATGCTGAGACGCCGTTGATTGACTTAACTGCGGCCTCAAGCTTGCGAACGTTCCGGAGAAGGCCGGCGATGACGGGGCTCGCGCTGTCGGTCGCGGTCAATGATGCGTGGACGCTGATGATCTCTGACATGTTTCTCTTGTTGTTGGCGCAGTCGAGCCGCGCGGACGATGACCACCCGAAAGGGGGCGGGTCTTTTTCTTGGTGGGTGGGGTCCGAGAAAGGACCCTTTTGTTGCTCGCTAGTAGGAAGGGGTTGCCCAACCGAGGGGCATGCCGCATAAAAAAATTCGGCCCTCCACCCCCGCGCTTGCGACCGCTGGGAAACCTTCGCTGCGTTGCAGGCGGCGATGACGTTGGTGACGATGGTGCAACGTCATAAGGATGCAAGCCATCCTTATTCTGTTGACCTAGATCAACGTTCTTTGGTCACTCATCGCTGACGTTGAGGCATGGAACGCCAGCCGCAACCAGTCCAGACCAGAGCACTGCCAACGCCAGAGCCTTCGCCCTCGGAAGAGATGCTGCGGACGATCCAAGAGTACGCAGAGGACTTGCGGGCGATTATCAGGAAGCTCCGCCGCCTGAACTAGAAGGCGCGAGCGGCTGGCCGTTGGCTGAGGCCTTCATCAAGAGACACCAGACGACTTGGAACTGGGCAGGCTGGCTTCGGTCTCCCGACCGTCGCTCCATGGAAGATTTCAGTTGACCAAGGCGCATCCTGCCCGTTACAGATACGTCAACGGACGTTGAAGTATTCGTAACAGGCGGCACATGGCACAGCACAACGGGAAGTTCGTCACCTACTACCAGGTTTCCACCGGCAAGCAGGGCAAGTCTGGTCTCGGCATCGAGGCCCAACGCGCGGCGGTTGCGGCGTATCTCAACAGTGGCGACTGGACGATCGTTGCCGAGTTCACCGAGGTGGAGTCGGGTAAGCGATCTGACCGGCCAGCGCTGGAGCAGGCACTGGCCGCGGCGCGACTGCATCGGGCTGCGTTGGTCGTCTCCAAGGTTGACCGCCTTACGCGCTCGGTGGCCTTCCTGTCCCGCCTGCTTGAGGCTGGCGTTGACGTTCGGTTCGCCGATCTGCCTGTGATCGAAGGCGCTACCGGCCGTTTCCTTCTTCAGCAGATGGTGGCAGTGGCGGAGTTGGAAGCCGGCATGATCTCAGCCCGCACCAAGGCGGCACTGGCAGCGGCCAAGCGCCGGGGGAAGAAGCTTGGCGGCAACCGCGGCGTTGTCCCCGGTGCGAAGATGCAGGAAGCCTCGCGGAAGGCCCTGTCGGAGCGCACCACGAAACATGCGGCAGATATCGGCCCGACGATCCGTAAGCTACAGGCGGACGGCGCCACGTCTTTGCGGGCGATTGCAGATGCCTTGAACGAGGCCGGCATTCCCACCGCGCTCGGCAACGGCAAGTGGCAGGCGGTGCAGGTGCAGCGCGTGTTGGCGCGGCTACCGCAGTGACACGCAATATTCTCCAGCGCTGGTGAATGTTCCGGTTGGACACGATCGGCCGGGCAGACGGGCAAAGGCGCGTGGCGTGTCCGCATGGAGCGCGATGCAGCACGGTCCCGACGCCAGATACCCGACCGGGCACACGCTGCCGGCTTTGGCGATCTGGTTGCGACCGTGAGCGGGTATGCAGTAGGGGCCAGCAAGGGCGGGAGGCGCGACGACGGCGAGAGCCATCACGAGGGCGTGCAATTTCGTAAGTCTCAGCATCGGCCTACGCCACGCCTCCCTATGCGAACGGCAGCCTCTGGAGAGAGTGAGCTGAACCGCCGTTCGAACCTACATGATCTAGCCAGCCATCAGGACGTTATCACCTCGCAGCTCAGACAGCTTTGCTTCGATTTCGGCCTGTTCCGCAAGTGCCGCTTCCAACTCAGCCCGCAACGCGAACACGTCAACCGATTCGAGCCGGTCCCGTGCCTTTTCGACTCGCTGGTCAGCCACGGCCTTGCGGTGGCGGAGATCGAATAGGGTCAGAGCCACACTGCGGGCGGCCCTGACACCGTCGTCAACTTGATACAGCTCCCCCTTCAGCCGGGCGGCGGTCTGGCGGGCGATGATTCCAGGTCGTTTCATTTGTCGATTTCCTTACTTTTCTTGTGCAGCGCGCTGCCGTTCTTCCATGTGCTGGCGAGTGACGCCGGTGTATCGAGCCAGAGCAGCATCCGTGATGCGGGCCTGCTTCTGGCTGGCCGCGATCTCTGCGCGGTAGCGTTCGGTCAGCGTGCCGGGCTTGTCGGCCTTGACTGGATTGGCGAAGAACCGCGCGTTCTCCGGATTACCGGCGAGCGCTCGCAGTTCATCGATCAGGGGCTTACAATCGTGCGAGACGACTCCGTGACCGAGCACAAGGCCGGTTGAGAACCGAGCAGACAGGGCGTCAATTCCCTCCGGACTGAGGTCCGGCAAGCCGTGCTGTTGAAGCAGGCCCTTGAGGACGACGGCGGCGTTTGCTTGCCCGTTGACTGTGACGACGGTCATCACGCGGCCTCCCGGCGAAGAGCGGCGATCAGGGCGCGCCGGCACCAGCTTGAACGATTGGGCGCGGACGGGTCATCGACCTGTGCCGCCCGGTCGATATGTTCAACCAGCACGGCAGGCAACAACATCGTGACGTGTCTCATTGGACTGGTCACAAGTTCATGGGCATCAAACTTTGGTTTCATGTAGAGGTCTCCAAAACGCGAAAAGCCCGCGTGCGGAGATGCAGCGGGCGGGTATATGATGGCGGCGAGGGTTTTTCAGGTCACGAACGGGCAAATGTTCGTTCATGTAATGTTCTGCCAATCTAGAGCATCTCCTGCCACGATACGCACCAAACGTCAAGGCCGAATTTATCACTTTTTGTTACAAATCGTCACAATGCAAATCCGCTTTTATGCATGGTGTGACCGGCGTGTCGGCAGACCCTCGCGTGTCCGGCGATCGATCGCGGTGGATGTCGTGCAGCAGTCCCGTGGAGCGCGCTTCACGTCAAAGGCTAGCTGGTAGCCCCATCGCAAAATAACGCACCCACGATCGATACCCGCAGCCTCTAGGCCCGGTCTTGCGGTGGGGGTCGCCACTTGCAGAAGCGCGGTCCACTCGTTTGATCCTCCCGAACGTCGACCTTTGCGAGTGCGCCCACCTTGCCGAACGCGGCGACGGTGTCAGGCCGGCCGGCGTGACGCATCTCGACAACGGCGGAAGGGTTCACACCTTCACTGAGCAAGTAGCGAGCCGCGGCGAGCAGCGGCGTGCGCGAAGCCGGCAGGGTTGCCCCACCCGGGAGCATGATTTCGAACCGACCATGTCGGTCATCAGCTTCGCGGACAGTGATGCGGTGGCGGCCCGCGCCCGGCGCGTTGCCGGTTGATCGTTCGATGGTCGTGGTCGACATGTAGCAGTACCTTGGGCCAGCGCGCTCCAGTGGCGGCCGGCGCGGGTGGTGATGGGCGATGTTGATGGGGTAGCCAGCGGTACGATGACCGGTTGCCGTGATGGCTAAGGCCGGTCATCTGACTCGCGGCGACTTGCGGATGGTTAGATTGCCATCCCCCTCTCTTGCTGTCTGGCCTTCACCGGTTGCCTCTTGTTGTCGCGCCACGGTTCATCGTCCAACCATTCGACCGGGTTCCGGCAGTACCTTGGTTTCCCGCTCGCATAGCGGCGAGCGGCGATCAGGATGGATTCGAATCCGAGGCCGGCCTTGGCGAGCAACATCAATTCGGCCTCGGTCTTCTTCACATACTTTCGCTCTGGCCAGACCTTCCAGAACTGGTCACGCCAGTCCTTAGGCCAATCGTCCGGCAGGCTCTCGTCCGCCGGCCCGGTTCGCGGACGATCATCATCAACCGAACCAACACCCGGCCCACGCTCGCCGGAGGCGGGCGCTGATTGAGGCGGGTCTTTGGGGTGGGTCTCTGAGCGGGGTCCTTGAGAAGAGTCGGGTGCGGTGACCGGCCTCTCATGCACATGTGACCGCACCCCTTCTGACAGGTCACCGCACCCCTCCTGACCGGTGAACGCACCCTCCTCGGATTGTGGGGGTGCGGTGAACGCACCCTCCGCAGGTGCGACAGCGAACGCTCCCCAGTTCTTCAGCCGGTACTCATTGACCTCGTCAGATTTGCCCTTCTTGGTGCTCTTGACGTTCAGGACTGCCTTGCATGGGACGAGCTTCCGCTCCCCGCTCTTGGAGCGGATTTCACGCCGGCCGGTTTTCAGCTCCTTGATGATGCGCTTTGCGGCGCGTTCGTCCTTCGCGATATCCTTCGCGAGGGTTTCGTAATTCGGATAGGCGCTTCCCCACCGACTCTCATCTCCGGAGCGCCCCTCATTCAGGCGATCTGTGATGCAGACCAGCGCCCGGAACTGGGCGTCTGTGATTTCGGGATCTTCAGCGTAGGACCGGATTACTTGCAGCTTGCGGCCGGCAGTGATCTGTATCTTCACGCCTTCCGGCGAAGTGAGGATAGGCGCTTCAGATTTGATTTTCGCGTTGTTTCGTGACATAAGAACTCTGCTAGATTTTCAATTTCTCTCAGCCCCGGCGTTCCAGCGCTGGGGCTTTCGTTTGATGGCGGTGCTTACTTCGCGGCGGCCTTGAGCCGTTGCAAACGCTCATCGATGGCCTGCCTCACGAACTCCGACCTGCCCTGACGTAGGTGCAGGCGCGCTTCATCCAGCGCAGCCAGTTGGTGCGCTGATAACCTGAAGCCGACATGTGGCCTTGCGGTATCGGGATCGTAGAAAAGGCGGTTAGTCATAGTTCCTCCAAAAACAAAAACGCCCCGGCGGGATTGCCGAGGCGTCGGATAGGTCGACGACAAAAGCCCCACCTACGGCGGGGCTTCCGATCAAAAATTACAGCGATGATGGATCAAGGCCTAACACGAACCTGCGCGTACGTCAAATTTTGAACCAGAGATCACTCTGCCGAGCGGCCCGGCGTAATGATGCTGAGTCAACAATGATGCGCGTTTGAATCGTCAGAGCAGCCGGTGTGCACCCGCCTCCACTGATGCAAGCTCGATAGCACCAAGAGCGATGTAGTTCCCTGACCATAGGCCCTTAGGATCATCTTGGCAGATTTCCAGTTAAATCGAAGAGTGCGGCCCGGTGCGCATCGATCGTGTCTGAAGACGTCTTCGCCGATAACGACGCTCTGCCCTTCCGACCAAGGAAGTAGGATATCCGCTCAGCGTTAGCTCCGCTCGGATGAGGTAAACCGATCAGCAGCCGATCTGGCGAGAGAAGTCCACGCTTAACGAGCAACGCGAGTCCTTCGCTCACCTTTGGTCCCAAGGGAACCCACACCGCATTCGGCAACGCGAACACTTCCTCTGCGAGATACTGAAGTATTGCCTCCCGCAATAGCGGCGTGGTGACCATCGACGGCGAACCGCTGTAGTTCTCGCCATTGATGAAGACCGGATATCGGATGGCGCTGGTGAAGTGGACGAGATCGCTCCGCGACGTCCAAAGCTCCGCCGTGCTGCCCAAGCCCATCCAACCCGCAAGCCCGATATAGTCCAGCATCGCCACTAGGTTCGCTCTCATGGACCCCGAAAAGCTCGCGAACGTCTTTGCTGCTCCAAGGGCGGTTCCGTGATCAGCACCCGCAATGAGTTGGCGTCGTAATTCGCCCAACGCATTCCGGGCCTGTTGGGCTCCCGGCGTAATCCCGACGATGGCAATCCGGGCGCCGTGCTGAATATGCTCGAAGGGCGCATAACTTATCGCCAGCGGCTGCTGTTGCGCGAGAAGGAGTCGACCACCAAGCGTGACGTCGGCGGCAATCTCGCTCTCATGAACTTCCGTAATCAGGCTCGCGAAGCGTTGTAGTTCCGACACTTCAATCCTCTTTGCAGTCGCGATCGACATAGGCCATTCGCGCAGACACTGTCGCTATCGTTAGTCGCCTTTGATAGCGATTGGCACGAGCGCACCCGCATCACGATCGTAGGAATAATTGACGATCGACCCATCCTTCAATCGCGCAACCGCCTCGCCAATAATGAAGGATGGCACCAAGAACCATTCACGGGGCCGTACCTTCTGGCCAAAGCGGTCCGTGATCTCGATGTCGAGCCGCGCGGATGCAAAGAAATCGTGCAGCAAATGTTCGAGCTTAACGCGGTCGATGTTGTAGAGGGTGTAAGTCGTCACCGGATGTACGGGGGCCATCAGGAACGTTGGATCGTCCTTGGCATTCTGAATGCGGATTTCCATCTTGCCAGAAGTGAAGCCGATCTTGTGAAGCGCGCCGTCCAATCTGCGGATTTCCGGGTCGTCTGAAAGACTCTTCACTACGTAAATCATTCCCGTCTGCGCGTCGCCCGCAGCAGGCGTGTCCGTAAAGAGCGGCCCCATGTCGGTGGTGGTGATCCGGCGGCCGTTGGGGTCTTTGTACAGCTCGGTCGCAAGCGAACGTAAAAGGTTGTTGCCTTCGGTTCCGTTATCGAAAATGAGTCGCAGTCGCGCATTCTTCTTGCCGTTGCGGATGTGTGTCTCGCCCACCTCCGCGACGTAAACGAGCACGCCGTTCAGGATGAAGAACTCCCCCGCGCGGATTTCCTGCTCGTTAGCGAACGGGATGGCTTTACGCTTGCCATCCGTCATTTCGCGGACGCATTGCTCAAACAACGGCTTGAATTTATCGAACTCGGCGCACAGTTGACGCTCGGCGATCTCGTCCGGCTTGGCAACGGCTGGCTTAACATGGACGAGATCGAAGATGTCGTCTTGCGGCGTCTTCAGCAGGTCGTCGTCAAATATCTCATCGAGAGTCTGCGGCTGCTTCACCGGGGTGACCGGAAGCAGCGCGTGCCGGTCATGCGACAACAACATGTCGTGGACGGCCGGATCGTTTAATAGGCCGTTCAGCTTCATGCGCAAGGCCCGCTCGGAGACGGAGGGCTTCTCAGTATCGCCTGGCTTGCGCTTGTGATGGTCAATGAACTTGTTGACTTCGACGAAGGTGTCGAGAATCCGCTGCTGCTCGCTGGAAGCCGCTTTGATGGCTGCCGGCTTCACATCCAGCAACGGATCGCTACCGCTCAAAAGATCATCCAGCGTCGGCTTGGGCATGGCCGCTTACCCTGACTGCTGGGCGCGCATCTGCTCGCGCTTCTTGGCCCTGATCCATTCGAGCGCCTCGGCGAGGCGGCGTTCCATCGGACTTTGCGCCGTGAGGCTAGGCTCGCGCCCATGCGTCTCGTTGAAACTCTTGATGCGCGGCCAAAGCGCTACCGCTTCCTCCTCGGTCATCTGGATACGCCGCGCGGTGATGGCGCCGTGGATGCGCTTCAGCACATCGGCATCGACGGACTTCGACATGATCTCGTAGGCGAGCTGGAAGGGATTGATGCTGTCAATCAAATCGATGTTGAGGTCTTTCACGTTGATGAACTTGGCCGCCATCTTAATGAGATTGTCGTTCAGCTCCGGCAGGCCGCCGTTGCTGCTCGCCTTGAAGGCGGCGTTGGCCACGACATGCTGGCGGACCTCCTCGACTTCCTGGGGCGTGAGGTCCGGGTATTTGGTCTCGATGACCTTCGGGACATAGACCTGCGTCACGACTTCGGGCGGAATCTCGTCGGGGTTCATCGCCGCGCGCAGCACGCGCTCGTCCTGCATGACCGAGGCGGTGAGATCGACCAGGTCGCTTTGGAGAATTTGCCGAACGCGCGGGGTGCTGGGCTCGGCAAAGCCCTTGATGGCGACGGTGGTTTCACTGTTCGTGTAGTCGATATCGACGATCTTGGTGCCGCCGTCGATGTTGTCATCGGTGGAGCGCGTCTTGAATTTGAAGTTTGGGGCGAGCACCTGCTCCATTAGGAGCGAGGCAGCGATGGCCTTGAGCATGTTGTTAACGGCGTCAGCGACGTTGTCGGCGGATGCGTCGGGCTCGGCGATCAGGTTGGTAAACTGGGCGTGGGACTTGCCGGGGCAGTCGCGCGTGGCGCGCCCGATGATCTGGATGATCTCCGTAAGGGAGCCGCGATAGCCGACGGTAAGGGCGTGCTCGCAGTAAATCCAGTCGAAGCCCTCCTTGGCCATGCCAAGGGCAATAATGATGTCGACGTCGTCGCGATCTTTGATGTTGCGCAGCGTTTCCATCACTTGGTTACGGGTCTTCTCGTCGTCCTCGACGAGATCGGCCACCTTGAGAACCTTGCCGCTCTTGTGCCGGACATGATGAAGCCCGGTAGCCGCGTCGGTCTGTATCACGTCGCCGAGGTGATCGAGGATACGGTCGACTTCCTCGTACTTCTCCTTGGTGCTCTCGGCGGCGTTCACGCTTGGAATATGAATGATGGTCTTCTTGTCGGGATCGAGGACCTCGTTGATCGCATCGAGATAGCGGCGGCGGTAGAAATGGTACCCGATGCCGAGGCTCTTCAGATAAGTGTAACCGTTGAGCTGCTCATAGTAGGTGTAGCTGACACGAGTAAAGCGCTCTTCGTCTTCCGGGCGAAGTACGGGAATGCTGTCGCCCCGGAAATAGCTGCCGGTCATGGCCACGATATGGGCGCGGCCATCGGCCAGCAGGCCGCGAACGACCTCGCCGAGACGGCTATCCGCATCGGCCGAAGCGTGGTGGAATTCGTCAACGGCGAGCAGACAATTGGCAAACGGGTCCGCGCCGATTTTGTCATAAGCGAAGCGCAAGGTGGCATGGGTGCAGATCAGCACTTCGGCGTCGCTCTCCATGAACGCCTGAAACCTTCCAACTTTGCCCGCATCGCCACCCGGCGTACAGAGGTTCCATTCGTCATCGACGAGCCAATCGCGAAAGAAGCCGTGGTCGGTGAGATCGGTCGAGCGGAATGACGCGCCGATCGACCTTTCGGGAACGGCGACGATGACTTTGCGGATGCCCTGATGTTGCAGCTTGTCGAGTCCGATGAACATCAAAGCGCGGGACTTGCCGGAGGCAGGCGGCGCCTTGACCAGGAGATACTGGGAGCCGCGTTCGGTGTAGGCACGCGCCTGCATCGCGCGCATGCCCATCGCGTCCTGCTTCTGGCTCGCGCCGGTCTGCCCGTAGGTGACATGCACAAAATCAGGCACTCACGACCTCCTTCTGCTCGACGGAAGGCATCTCCGCGTACATCTTAAAAAGATGTTCGAGTCGCTCGGTGTCATTCTTGAAGGCGCGTCCGATATAAATCTTTTCCAGCGTATTATCGAGCTCAGTATGAGCATCGAGAAGAGATTGGGGCATCGTGTCTGGGTCGTAAAGCCAATCAAGTATCTTGCCGGGGTAGCTCTCGCGCGCCGAGATGATGCTCCAAGCATGACCTTCGAGCGTAGCCTTTTGGGACGCATCGAGAGGCGGCACCGGAAAGGTGTTATAAACAAGTGTATTTGAATAGCGCGGGTCGGTCTTAAGTCGACCAGCGACGGCGGTCATCCAAATGACATGGAGCCTTGAGGAAAGAATGCTGAACCAGAATGTTTCCGGGTCGTAGGTAACCTGGACGGTATCCGTCACGATCACAGAAGCGTCGAGCATCCCTACGGGGAGATAGAGACGTCGTTCCGTCGTGTAGCGGGGTATCAGCAAGATGCTGTCTTTAGCCTCGTGGACATAGCGGAATCGATAAGGGATATGAACGAGCGATCGGGCGACTTCACCCCCCGTGCGGCGATATTCAGCCACCCTTCGAAATCGTTCCGCAAGCTCCGGAATAGAGTTGGCCTTGGTATAATCCCGGTCGTGAACCCAGATGCAATAACGTCGTCCCCCTTGAAAAAAATCGTTGTTGCCGAGTAGTGGACGAAGGAACGCCTCAATCTCCGGGTTGGCAACAAGGAGTTTGTCGCGCTCGTCGCTCGACAAAATCAGATGACCTCCATCAATCGCCTGGTTTCCGAGAACCAGCTCAGGACGCCCGTCGGACGGATTCATCAGCTTCTCAACATAGACATCTTCATTGTCAGTGAGATAGGCCGATATGTTGTTAACTCGTTTTCGGTTGACATCGTCGTATAAGAATTTTGGCGCTTTTGATTTCAGTCTAAGGCCCACGATGATGCAGCTAACAGCAGCGTTATTCTTGGCGTTGTTTCGCCACTTAAAGGGATGGTGCGCGAAAGCAATCTCGACGCCCCTTGACCTGAGCTGCTTCCAAAAAAGGGAGACTGACTGACCTTGGCAGATTGAACTGGTGGCTACAAAGCCGGCCGCTGAGTTCATTGACTGCATGAACTGGGCGGCTTTTTCGAACCAACAGCAAACGTAATCGAGACTGTTCACGCCCTCATAGTCTGGCATGCAGTGCCGCATATCGTCCTTTTGAGCTTTGGTTTGTTCGCGGGCACCTTCAAATTGTGGGTTCCCAACCACAAAAATTTCGGCTTCCTCGTCAGGCATTTGCTCGGTCGCGTGGACCTTCTCGACGCGCGCCAAATCAAAAATCTTTTCTTTTTGAACCGTCTTCATCGGCCGAGGGCATACCTGAAGCCAATCAAGCCTTAAGGCGTTGCCGCAGACGATGTGGCCGCCCTCCCTGAGAGGGAAGCTCTTCGGCGCCTCACCGAACAAACTCTTGAACCGTTGGTTCATCTGGTATTCGGCGATCCAGAGCGAAAGTTTGGTCGTCTCCACTGCGAAGTCTGCTAATTCGATTCCATAGAAGTTGGAAAGCTTGACTCCGCTTTGCTCGCGCCACGTCGTCTGTCCTCCGCCAATCTCATCAAGGCGCTGAAAGACACGCATCTCCAGCGAGCGCAATTCGCGGTACGCAATGATCAGAAAATTGCCGGAGCCGCAGGCGGGATCGAACACGCGGATTTTCGAAATGCGCGTCAGGAGCTTTCGTAGCAGTGAGCGTTCTTCGCGGTGACCTCGCGCTCGCTCAAACTCTTCTTCGAGTGACATCAGGAAGAGGGGCTGCAATACCTTCATGATGTTCGGCACGGACGTGTAATGCATGCCGAGGTCGCCGCGCATGTCGGTATCGACGACAGCCTGGATCATCGATCCGAAGATGTCGGGATTGATCTCGCGCCAGTCGAGTTGAGCGGCCTCGACCAGCATGCGTTTAGCGCGCCGATTGAAGGCAGGCACCTCTGTGCTGTCCGCGAAGAGACCGCCGTTCACGTAAGGAAAAGCTCGAATGTGTGCGGGCACCTCACCACGACGATCGTCGGGAACGTTCATCACGTCGAACAACCGCTTCAAAAGGTCTTGAAGATGCTCGCCCTCACTCCCTCCATGATCGCTAATGGTTTTGACGAAGAGGTCTTGGTCGAAACCGCCGGTGTCCTCGGCGAACATGCAGAAGAGGATGCGCGTCAGAAAGAGATTGAGAACGTGCCGCTTCTCGGGAACGAGCCAACCGGGGTTATGAAGTTCGATTTCGTCATGGAGCTTGGCGAGGCGGCCGGCAGCTTTGATGTCGGCCGGGTTCTCCGCGACCGCTTCATATTTCTCGATGCCGGCGAGCGGCAGGAAGAAGTCGAAGCAATCATTAAGCTTGTCGAAGTCACAGTGGCAGGTGTCGTCGGTCTTGGTGTCGTAGGCGGCAACCTCGTGCCCATCGGTCGCAAGAAGGAAGCGCGGCTTCTGCGTCTTCGCCGCCCTGCTTTCCCTAAGCTGGTCTAGGGTCTCTGCAACTTTTCCGAGTGGGGCGGGGCGGTAATAAAGCTTTCGCGACCAGAGCACATCGTTCGGCTTCTCGCCCTTATTCTGGGTGCCTGAGCGCAACTTCGTGAGTGTCGCCTTGGGAGCGTTGTAGACTTCCAGAATTTGGAACGCGAAATCGCCATGGGAAAATGGCTCCTTCACGAGGTCGGCAAGCTGCATTACAATTTCGGCGATGTTCATCCGGCACAGCGTTCATAGGTAGGGGCGCACGCGGCGTTTCGACATTCAGCTTCTTTGGGTGACGCATCTCGAAACGCGCGGTCCAGGGAATCTTCCGTAAGAATATACGCTATGTTTAACCAGCACCTGCACCTCATTGCAAGCAGGCCGCCCATCGCGCGGGTCTTATCGCTCTCGCAACTGGCAACCTATCCCAATGCAAGCGTCTTTTTTTGGCGCGTATACTTTGGCCCCACCGTGAGACCGCTTTTTTCAAGCGTGGGATCCATCATCGACGTTGTAAAGATAATTTGGTGCGGGAATTTCGCCCTCTGCGATTCGCGAACAATGAGCCGCTGATAATTATGGCTACGCTCTTGCTCCATCCCCTTGTCTTCGATGTTATCCATCAGCAAAAATTTTGGATGCCAAAATTCAGCATCATAACAGGCAGCAAGAAACAGCGACAGGATCGCGGTGTTCTTCAGCACGACGTTGCTGCTTTCGGCAAAATTCATCTTGCCATTGACGAGCATCGCATCGTCGCCGAAATTGACAGAGAAGGAGTCCGGATTTTCAAAACTGTCCTCTCGCGGCAAGTCTTCAGTTAACAGACGCCGACCGATGGTGCTAACAGCGTTCATCGCTTTTCGGGTCCGCGCCATAGATGAAGCTTCTAGCGTCTTCAGTCTCGCCTTCAGGCGATCGATTTCGTCATTTAAGTTGGCCCGCTCTTTAGAGAGTTCATCGATCTTTTGTATCGTCGCACGCAGTTCTTCAAGATATGCGATTTCGTGCTCAAGCCGGCCTAGGCGCTTGTTTCGCTCGGCTAGAAAACTTTCTCGTGGAGAATTGCTAACGTCATAGCGTCCCGCGAACTCAGCGATTGCGACTGCATAATCGCGCCGCCTGGCTCGCAGTTCACCTTGCAGCTCCTCTAATTCCGCGGCTTTCGACTTCAGAAGCTGCTGCGATTCACGCACCTGAAGCTCATTGTCTATCTTGAGCTCGAAATACTTCGACTTAGCCTTATCCTCATCAATCTCCTGATGGCACACGATGCAATGCTTACTATCAGCGCCGTCCAAGGGCTTTAGACATGCGGGGCAATACTGAAATTCGATCGTGCCAAGCTTCTCTGACAGCTCTTCTGATGCCCCTAGCGAAGCCAGCTGGTTTGTGAGGTGCTCTACAAACAATCCTATCTCAGAAATCTCATCTGCGAGGTCACTCGAATGCTGTTCTTGTTCCTGAAGGTCAGAGGCCAACTTTCGCAGCTTGGTTTGCATTGCGCGCCGATCAGCGACGAATTTATCGGACTGTTCGCCGGCAACATGCGAATCGACGTTGGCGATCTCGTCTTGAAGCACAGTCCTTTGAGAGACAATTTCGCCAATTCGCGCTTCCAAGGCGGCCATCGATGCTAGGCCCTCCGACCTCGGCAGGGTGAGCAAGGCGGCTTTATACAGCCGATCTTTCTCGGCATAATCGGAGTTTAGTTGACGCAGTTTGATCTGGGTCTCGTACAGTTCATAGCCATTCACGCCAATCACTAGCTGCCCGACAGCTTCGCGAATATCGCGAGTATCGAAGCTCTCAAACCGGAAGAGCTTTCCCGCCGGGGTTTGCTGGTCAGAATAGAGGAGCCGCATGATCTGATGCATCGTGACATTCGAATTGTCGACGTTTGGCGCCTCCGGGATTCCCGCCGCTCTGAAAAGAACTTGTGTGAAAGATAGCTCTTTGCCTCCGGGCGGACGCCGAATGGGCACTCTTTGCCATTCGTCAATTCCCCTCGAAAGCGAGTCTTCGAGTCCTCCATAGAAGACGAGGACTGGCTCTTGCCTACTCCCAACGTTTCTGTGAACGGTCAGCAGAGAGCTTTCCGTCTCGATCTCCAGCCGTACAGCGCTGCATTGCGCAGCCGCATCTTTCCAGCGATCGAACTCGCCACCGAGGCCATAGAAAAGGAAATCCGATATCGTCGATTTCCCTGAGCTGTTTTCGCCGCGGATGATGTTGACGCCACGATGAAACACCTCATCGTATGCGGCTTTGTTTCCGTGAGCGATCCTTACACGGTTGACTGCGAAGAATGAAACCAATGCTATGTTCCCAGACGCCTGAGGCCCGTAACCGCCCGCAAGCCGCCCTTGCCTTGCCCAATTGATGCGAACTCTGTGGTGAGGAAATGAAGTACACCTTCTTCGGTCGGAAGGACTAGTCGGCCCTCCATGCCGTTCGCGAGCGCGTTCCCCGTCTCGCTGAGACTGTATTGATCCTTGTCAACAAGTTCGAGGCGGAGAAGCCCTTTTCCTGTCAGATTGTGAAGAGCCTGGGACTGTATCCCACCCATCTTGCCGTAAAGGATTGGCGGTGACGGATACTTCAGAAAGGTTTGGTCGGGCTTCGCGACTTTTAGGGAGTTAAACGCACGCCGCACGTCAGCCGTCATGTGCGTGAGGTGCAGTAGACTTGGATTGGCCAGATAAAAGTCTGAGATAAACAGACGATCGCGAGTGGGTGCCGCGCCCTTCCATCTGACCAATAAGGCGAGATAGCGACGTATCGTATCATAGACATCAAGTTGGGCGTACCACTGGCGATAGCTCATGGCTTGTCCCATCGGATATGACAACGCTCAGTCAGGAAATAGAGCGCATTCATGATCGTTACAGATGTCGCGTTCTTGTCGGCATACTTCGCGCTGAGCGGATCCACCACATGCGTTTGAACGGCCGCTAGAACCGTTGCGTTGTCGGCTCCTCCGCAGATTAGCGGATGGAAGATCAAGTTCTGAAAACGCTGCTCAATGTCGGCGAGTAGATTGTTGTACAGCGTGGCGGACGCAGTCTTTAGTCCGTGCTTCGCGAACGACCGCGCAAACTTGTTCTGTGCATCATTGGCGTAGCCGTACTCGTGCTCACGCCCTGCCGCAGTCATCTTCTCAAATAGGTCTCGCCGATCGCGAGTGCTTCCCTCGCCTAGATTGTCGTCGTCAAATGGCGCAGCCTCGTCCAGTTCAGCGACGGTGACCACGGGCACCAGCTTCTTTAGCTTTCGCAGAACACTCGTATAGACCAAGCTGCTGCGGCTGCTCGGCTTACAAATATTCAAATGATCCGCATCGATCGGAACAGGCATGCTTGCGTTGACACCGGGATCGGCACTTTTTGCGTCCACGATCACCGCCAGCTTATTAGTTTTGTGCATCTCGTGGTAAGCGGTGACATGGATGTTGCGAGTCTGACAAAACGTCCGAAAGCTGGCGTTGAGTTCATCAAGTTGGGAGCTGTCTTCCAGGAGCTTGTCAACGTGCGGAGAACTGAAGCACCCGGAGAAGGTTTTTAGAACGTCAGCCAGACTGGAGCCGCTATGAGGGGTGGCAAGGAACAGCACACCCCAACAGTTGTCTGCGACCTTGTGCCAGTCTTCGTCAGGCGACTCCTTAGCCGTGCGGAGGATTTGCTTAACGAGAAGGCCTCCCAAGCTGTGACAAACGAAAACGAGTGGGCGATTCCCGAACTCGTATCCCGCCAAAGTTTCGAGGACATTCTTCGCGCGTTGGTAAAGGTCCATTTCCTTCTTTGCCCATTGAGCAAAGAGGCTTGCCGGATAGCCCAACGTGTAAAAATTGAGATGCGGAAGATCGGTTACTAGCCATTTCGGCCAGTAAGGTCCCTCCGCTTCCTGGGTTCCTTGAGACGACCACGTTTCGACAGGGTCACCGGTTAGACCATGTACGAAGATGACGTCCGCGGAGTCGCCGTTTGCTGAAATTGTTGCAAAGAAGGTCGAGCTAGTGGACAAGCGAAACTCATTGAGTCGGGAATTTACAACCTAAAAGATACCGCAGTTTGCGCAAGTTACGTAAGATGTTTTGTCCTAGACTAAGGTTGGGTCGTTCAAAGGCCGGCTTCGTCGCGAAACCCGACTGAGGCAACAGCAATAGTAGCGGGCCTCGCCACCGGCATGGGGGTTCCTGCGAATTGTGAACAGTGGCAAGAAAGAAGCTGCAAGCTCAAGGGTCCAAAGGTAATCTGCATCCAACTCGCCACCCAAGAGTGCCACACAAAAACAGATCGCCGGATCGAAAAGTACAATAAAATCAATATCAAGCAGGGTTGCTGCCTTAGTTCAATCCTGTCTGGCAGCACCAGGATCTTCATCGCGCTGCGACTGAACCGAAGACCTCCCCGACTCCCACTATCCCCTCGCCAAAGACAGCCCTCCGTTCTTTCGTACGAAAAATCTACTTTTGGTTGATTTTCGGCCGGAGCTATACTTCTATGTAACTGTAGTTACATGGCGAATTTCAAAACTCCGCAATACGATAGGGAATTGGGGGATTTCACGTGCGCATCAAAACCTTGCTGCCGACGGCTCTTGCGCTGTTGGCATCCTCGTCCGCATTTGGCTTTGAGTTGGTCGATATTGAGCGTGCTTCGGGCTCGCCGCCGGTCATAAGAGCCTTCGACGGTCCCAGGGACGTCTTCGAGTACGATCTCAAGGTCCGCAATCTCTGCGACAATGCGCAGAGCCTGAACAACGTGGCGTCGGGCTGGGTCGGAGCGAAGCGAACCGGCAACATATTCCAGGACGGGTTCAATATTCACGACCGGTCTGTCGCCCTTGCGGCCGTCGTCACGTTCCCGAACGCCAAGAGTGACCAGATCAAGCAGGTCAAGGTACCGATCATAGCGAAGGCCAACTTTGGCGACGTTCAAATCCAGAACTGCGAAGGCACCATCATCACCGACGTCCCGGCGAACGCGAAAGTTAGGCTGCACTTTGAGTACAAGCAGTCGGACACCATTCGATTCAATGACCCGACGAAGTTTGTGAGCGGGATTGCGACGGTCGGCACCAGTGCGGTCGCGTTGGGCTCCTTGGCCACGGGCACCGGTATTGGATCGGCGATCGTTCCTGTCGTCTCCTATCTGGAGAAGAACAGCAACGCCATCACCACGCTCAACAACGGGGTGAACTCCATCATGGCGTCGTTTGCGGAAACCAGATCGCCCGACCCCAGGCAGTATGAGATCAGGTCAACCGCCAGCAACATCAGTTACAGAAGCGGCCGAAAGACCGTCATCTCGATCGACAAGATCGTGCGTGACACCGGGCCGGATCTTGACGGCGGAAACGGCTGGCTCGGAGTGGACAGGGCCTTTTCCGATCGCTACGGCGAGCTTCAAAGCCAATTCAACAATGCCCAGAATGCGGTTGATTCTCCCTGGTCGGCAAATCTGCCCAAGTTCTGCGCCAAGCTCAGAAGCTATGTGGATGGCGCGACCAGGGGAGACCGCTTCGCCTCGGCTCTCGGTATCGGATTTCACGCCTTCTACAACTCGACGGAGTATGGCGGGAAAACCTGTCTGAACTCATGGGAAATCGCCGCGCTGAAGGCGCACCATTTCGCTCCGCCGTTCCCTGGTGCCTGGCCGACAAATGCGACGACATCCGAACCTGTGGTGGCAGCACGGTCTTCGCCCAAGCCGTCCGGCAAATCCGCCCGGATGGCCAACGCTCTCGCCTCGCGCTGATGATCTGAACTCACCCTGCCGGCACCGAACGGAGGCGCCGGCAGGACGTGGCTACCGCCTCTCAGGGAGGATTATGCGATCCGGTTCCGGCGGCTACCGCCGGGCCTGAGCCGTCACGTGACCGCTCTATTGAGATCGCTATCCGCGCTTCCGCGGATCAATGCGCCAGCAGCGCGCCCATCCCGCCGATCGTCAGCACGACGTAGAACGCGAACACACTGCCGACCCATTTCCAATCGATCTGATCATGTTCGGGGCTGAGGCTTTCGATGATGCCGTGCATGATGGTTTCCTTCAGAAGCGTTTTCGAGCGAAGTGGGTACCCCTTCGCGTGAAGAAAACGCGTCAAAACAAGAATCTGGAGCCCCGTTCCGATTCAATCGGAACGGAAAAGGCTCTAAAGCGCGATGAGATTAGGTTGAATCGTCATCGCGCTTTAGCTCTTTGTTTGAGCATGATCTTTTCGGAAAACCGCTTCGCACTTTTCCGGATCATGCTTTAGAAGTCGCCTGCGTGGGGTATAACCCGCGCCTCGAGCACGTCATGTGACTCACTTCACATTTTGCTATCGCGGAGCGGACCCAAGCGTGACCGGCCCAGAACTGAAGAAACTGCGCGAACATCTCGGCGAGGCGCTGGGCCGCGAGCTGACGGCGGCGGACATGGCCAAGCTGTGCGGGCTATCGGCCGCCGGCGGCGCCGAGAAGCTGCGCAGATGGGAAGTCACCGGCCCGACCCCGAAGGTTGCCGCCGTGCTGCGCGTGCTGGCGATGGCGAGCGAGCGCTATCCGATCCTGGAGAAGTTCGACGTGTTCGATCGCCACGACGTTCCGGTCAGCGATCGCGCCGCGCGCCGCCAGGCGTTCCGCGAGCAGATGCGTGACGACGTGCGCAAGCGACTGGCCTAAAGCGCGATGAGATTAGGTTGAATCATCATCGCGCTTTAGCTCCTTGTTTGAGCATGATCTTCTCGGAAAACCGCTTCGCACTTTTCCGGATCATGCTCTAGCCGACGGCTTGGTTAACAGGAAATGCGCGCCGCGCGCACCGCGTTAAGCCTTGCTTCATTCCACCTTAAGCGTTCGTTAGGCACAACAAAACGTTTCGCCGCAATGGCTGCGACTTAACGCTCCGCGCAGCGTTCCGGTGACTGCATTTTATTCAAATGCGGTCTAACCCATCGCCGTGGATGGCGCCATTCACGCTGCGCCTCATGACTTGTCCGGAGACTGCCCCCATGAAGAAGTTCCTGCTCGCAACCGCCGCCGTCGCGGCGGCCGTCGCTGCCTTTGGCGCGACCGCCAACGCCGCCGATTTCAACCGTGGCTATTATCAGAAGGCGCCCGCGCCTGTTTACGCCGCTCCGCTCTACAACTGGACCGGCTTCTATCTCGGCGGCCATCTCGGCGGCGTGTTCTCCCAGAACAACAATTTTAACGGCCTCGCGCTGTCCGACTCCGACGCGCGCTTCATGGGCGGCGTGCAGGCCGGCTACGACTGGCAGCTGTCGCCGATGTGGGTGATCGGCCTCGAAGGCCAGTATTCCTGGGTCGGCGGCCATCAGCTCAACGCGATCTTCCCGGGCGGCTACGTCTACAACAACAACCAGCGCGGCATCGGCTCGATCACCGGCCGCGTCGGCTACACCTGGGGTCCGGGCCTGATTTATGTGAAGGGCGGTTATGCCTATTCCGACAACAACGAAACGGTGACGCTCGGCGGCGCGCCGGTCGGCTTCACACTCAGCGACAACCACAGCAACGGCTGGACCATCGGCGGCGGCGCCGAATACATGTTCGCGCCGAACTGGTCGGCCAAGGTCGAGTACCAGTACTACGACTTCGGCGACAGCCGCTTCACCGCGCCGGGCGCGCTGGTGCCGGTCGGCAGCTTCCACAATGACGAGCACACGGTGAAGGCGGGCCTCAACTACCGCTTCAATCTCGGCAACCTCGGCGGCCCCGCTTACGGCCGCTACTGAGAGCACGCCCACAACCAACAGTGGAAAAGGCCGGCGCAAGCCGGCCTTTTTACATCCGATCGCGTGCATCGATTCCGCACAGCGAACCGAGACGTCGCCACTGCGCGGCAGCCCTGAAAAATCCCGCAGATCGTCGCAATTTTCCCGATTTTGTTAACCGGCTGCACCGATACTCCCGCGCCGGGGAAACATCCAAGAGTAGTGGCCAAGGATAGTGGCCAAGCGTAGTGGGCCAGGGGGCACAGGGGCAATGGCGTTTCGGTTCAAGCTCGGCAAACCAAATCTCAAGCGTATCCATCTGCCGCAGATGGGCGTCAGGGGCAGCCTGTTCGCGGCATTCGCGGTCATCGCAGGCATGGCGCTGGTGATCAGCGCAGGCGCCGGCATCGTGCTGCATCAGCTCGGCGGCACCATGACCGATCTTTCTGGCCGCGACATTCCGCGGCTTGCCGCGAGCCTGCAACTTGCCGCGCAAAGCGCTTCGCTGGCGGCGCAAGGCCCCGGCCTGCTCGCCGTGCAGAGCGACGACGCGCTGAACGACCGCACCAAGAAGGTGCAGGACGTCGCACGGCTCACCAACGCCAAGCTCGGCGAGATCATCGAGCTCGGCGCCGACAAATCCGTGGTCAGCGCGCTGCAGGAGAACGTCAAGAACACCGACGAGGCGACCAAGAGCCTGATCTCGGCGGCGCGTGAGCGGCTCGAGGTCGGCGCGCTGCGCGACAAGCAGTACAACGCGCTGCGCAAGGCGCAGGCGGCGTTCGTCTCCGCCGCAAGTCCGGCGATGCTTGACGCGCAGACCCGGCTCAACGCCATCCTCGCCGCGGCCGAAGTCTCCGCTGACGACGCCACTGAAGCGGCCCGCACCGTCGGCCAGATCAGCAACGTGCTCGCCGCCGGCAATCTGATGGCCGCCGACATGACCGCGGCGCTGTCAGCCAATTCCAGCGAAACGCTCGATGCGATCGAGGCCGAGTTCAAGGCCGGGCGCGAACGCGTCAAGTCCAACCTCGAGGACCTGCCGAACAATCCCGCGATCGTTGCGGTGCGCGACACCGCTTCCAGGCTGCTCGTGCTCGGCGAAGGCAAGACCGGCGTGTTCAAGATCCGCCAGAAGGAGCTCGACGCGATCGACTACGGCCAGACCATCCTGGAAGAAACGCGCAAGCTCAATGTCGGGCTCGGCATCAGCGTCCAGCAGCTGGTCGACGCGGTGCAGAAGGAGACCGACAGTTCGACCTTCCAGGCACAGCAGCAGATCTCGCTCGCCACCATGGTGATGATCGGCCTCGGGGCGCTGACGCTGGTCGGCTCGTTCCTGTTCGTCTGGCTCTATGTCGGACGCAACATCCTGCGCCGCATCCGCGGCCTGCAGCGCTCGATGCAGCTGTTGTCCGACGGCGACCTCGACACCGAGATCCCGCAGAGCCGCCAGCGCGACGAGATCGCCGTCATGGCCGACGCGCTGCAGGTGTTCCGCGAAAGCATGGTCGAGAGCCGCGAGCTCACCGAAAACCAGAACAAGGACCGCAGCGCCAAGGCGGAGCGCGCCTCGCGCATGGAAGCGCAGATCGTCACGTTCGAATCCAACGTCCGCAGCGCGCTCGGCAGCCTGCAGACCGCGGCGAACTCGATGCAGTCGACCGCGCAGAGCATGTCGGCGACCGCCGACCAGTCGAGCGCATTGGTCAACGCCGTCGCGTCGGCCGCCGAGGAAACCTCGGTCAACGTGCAGACGGTGTCGGCCGGCACCGAGGAGCTGTCGTCCTCGATCCAGGAGATCGGCCGCCAGGTCGTCACCTCGGCCGAGATCGCCCGCAAGGCGGTGGAGGAAGCCAGCGCCACCGACAGCACGATGCAGGGGCTTGCCGACAATGCCGCACGCATCAGCGTCGTGGTCGACCTGATCCAGACCATCGCCTCGCAAACCAACCTGCTCGCGCTCAACGCCACCATCGAGGCGGCGCGCGCCGGCGAGGCCGGCCGCGGCTTTGCCGTGGTCGCCTCCGAGGTGAAGAACCTCGCGAGCCAGACCGCAAAGGCGACCGAGGAAATCCGCCAGCAGATCGTCAGCATGCAGGAGGTGACGACGACGGCGGTCTCCGCCATCCGCAACATCTCGAGCACGATCGGCGAGATCAACGACGTCACCACCGCGATCGCCGCCGCGGTCGAGCAGCAGGGCGCGGCGACCCGCGAGATCGCCCGCAACATCCAGCATGCGGCGGGCGGCACCAGCGAGGTGTCGAGCAACATCGTCGGCGTCTCGACCGCCTCGGCCGAGGCGGGCACCGCCGCCGGCGAGGTGCTGAGCGCCTCCGACGCACTGCGCCGCGAGGCCGACGTGCTGCGCTCGGAGATCGACGGCTTCCTGTCGAACATCCGCGCGGCGTAAGGCAGATATTCCGTAACCCGGATGAAGCGCAGCGAAATCCGGGACCACGATTTGTCTTCCCCTTCCCCCTGAAAGGGGGAAGGTCGGGATGGGGGTTCAGCCGCAGGCGACGCTCTATGTGGAGAGAGCAGATCCCCACCCGCTTTGCTCTGCGAGCAAAGCGACCTCCCCTTTTCAAGGGGAGGTTTGTCCGGATTGCGCTTCGCTTCATCCGGGCTACGGAATTCCGGCGACTTCCCAACGAATTCTCCGGACGACTATCTGATTTTTCGGCTGGCGCGGCGGCCCGTGTGCCGCTAAGCCGGTAGCATGCATACGAAGACCGACCCCGTGCACTCCTCGGCGGAGGCACTGCGATACCCCTGGGAGAACCATCCCGGCCACGACCAGGTCGTGGAGGTAGCTCCCGGCGTGCTGTGGGCGCGGCTGAAGCTGCCGTTCCGCCTCAACCATGTGAACATCTATCTGCTCGCCGACGGCGACGACTGGACCATGGTGGACGCCGGCTTCGGCAATGAGGAATCGATCGCGGCCTGGACCACGCTGTTCGAGGGGCCGCTGAAGCACGTCAAGGTCACCCGCCTGATCGTGACGCATTCGCATCCCGACCATGTCGGTCTCGCCGGCTGGATCACCGAGCGCTTCGGCTGTCCGCTGTTCATGTCGCAGGTGGAATATCTGCAGTCGGTCTATCACCAGAACCGCGGCACCGAGGAGCGGCGCAACGCGCAGCGGCTGTTCTTCCGCCGCCACGGCATGGACGAGGACCTCACCGAGAAGCTGCTCGGCCGCGGCCAGGACTATTTGAAGCGCGTGTCGGTGCTGCCGCCGTCCTATCACCGCCTCACCCATGGCGACGAGGTCGTGATCGGCACGCGGCGCTTCAAGGTGATCACCGGCGGCGGCCACGCGCTCGACCAGGTGATGCTGTATTGCGCGGCCGACAAGCTGTTCCTGTCCGCCGACCAGGTGCTGAGCAAGATCTCGCCCAATGTCAGCGTCTGGGCGGTCGAGCCCGAGCAGAACTCGCTCGGCGAATATCTGGCGTCGCTGGCGAGCCTGACCACCACCCTGCCCTACGACGTGATCGTGCTGCCCGGCCACGGCGTGCCGTTCTACGGGCTGAAGACCCGGATCAAGCAGCTCGCCGATCACCATGAGGAGCGCTGCCGGCTGATCGCCGAAGCCTGCCGCGAGGTGCCGCAGACCTCCAAGGAGCTGGTGCCCGTGGTGTTCCACAAGCACGTGCTGGACGAGCACCAGATGGGCTTCGCCGCCGGTGAGCTGGTCGCCCATGTCAATTACATGCTGGTCGAGGGCCGCCTGACGGCCGAGATGCACGCCGACGGCATGCTGCGCTTTAAGACCACCTGAACCCGGCCGGGCGGCAAGGCGTCGCCCGGCGATTTGACCGAAATCGAGCCGAACGGCCCCGGCTAGGGCAATTTGCCCAACTGCGGCGCATGCCCAGATGTGGGTCAGTGCATGGACATTAGAGCTGGAAAAGCTCTAAGAAGAAGCAGTCATTCCGGTCAGGTTCCGCTTTCTGGGTTTGCCGATGGATTACAGCCAGTTCTTCAATGCCGCCCTCAACCGCCTGCACGACGAGCGGCGCTACCGGGTGTTCGCCGACCTCGAACGGATCGCGGGACGCTTCCCGCACGCCACCTGGCATTCGCCGAAGGGCAGCCGCAACGTCGTGATCTGGTGCTCCAACGACTATCTCGGCATGGGCCAGCACCCCAAGGTGGTCGGTGCCATGGTCGAGACCGCGACCCGGGTCGGCACCGGCGCCGGCGGCACCCGCAACATCGCGGGCACCCATCACCCGCTGGTGCAGCTCGAGGCGGAACTTGCCGACCTCCACGGCAAGGAAGCCTCGCTGCTGTTTACCTCCGGCTATGTCTCGAACCAGACCGGCATCTCGACGCTCGCCAAGCTGATCCCGAACTGCCTGATCCTGTCGGACGCGCTGAACCACAATTCGATGATCGAAGGCGTGCGCCAGGCCGGCTGCGAACGCCAGATCTTCCGCCACAACGACGTCGCGCATCTCGAGGAGCTCTTGATCGCCGCCGGTCCCGACCGGCCGAAGCTGATCGTCTGCGAGAGCCTTTATTCGATGGACGGCGACGTCGCGCCGCTCGGCAAGATCTGCGATCTCGCCGAGCAATACGGCGCCATGACCTATCTCGACGAGGTGCATGCGGTCGGCATGTACGGCCCGCGCGGCGGCGGCATCGCCGAGCGCGACGGCGTGATGCACCGGATCGATATCGTCGAGGGCACGCTGGCAAAAGCCTTCGGCTGCCTCGGCGGCTACATTGCAGGCCGCGCCGAGGTCATCGACGCGGTGCGCTCGTATGCGCCGGGCTTCATCTTCACCACCGCGCTGCCGCCGGCAATCTGCTCGGCCGCGACGGCTGCGATCCGGCACCTGAAGACCTCGAACTGGGAGCGCGAGCGCCACCAGGACCGTGCCGCCCGCACCAAGGCGATCCTGACCGCCGCCGGCCTGCCGGTCATGTCGAGCGACACTCATATCGTGCCGCTGTTCGTCGGCGATCCCGAGAAGTGCAAGCGCGCCTCCGACCTGCTGCTCGAGGACCACGGCATTTACATCCAGCCGATCAACTATCCGACGGTCGCCAAGGGCACCGAGCGGCTGCGCATCACGCCCTCGCCCTACCATGACGACGGCCTGATCGACGCGCTGGCCGAGGCGCTGCTCCAGGTCTGGGACCGGCTCGGCCTGCCGCTGCGCCAGAAGTCGCTGGCCGCCGAGTAACCCTATTCGTTTCCGACCCCGAATTTGGGCCGGCCGTGCATCGCGCGGCCGGCCCTTTGCGTTATATAATCCGGTATCCGGCCCCTTCCCCGGCCTGGACGGAGATAAGCAGCGATGCTGCACGACTGGGGCGTAATCGCCACGGCGTTCGCCTACATCGGATTGTTGTTCTTCATTGCCAGCCGCGGCGACCGCAGCTCGCCGGGCGAGCGCGGCCGCGCCAGCCAGTGGATCTACCCGCTGTCGATGGCAATCTACTGCACCTCCTGGACCTTCTTCGGCTCGGTGGGCTTTGCCACCCGCACCAGCATCGACTTCCTGGCGATCTATGTCGGCCCGATCGTGATGGTCGGACTGTGCACGCCGCTGCTGCGCCGGGTGATCGCGCTCGCCAAGTCGCAGAACATCACCTCGATCGCCGACTTCATCGCCGCGCGCTACGGCAAGAGCCAGGCGGTGGCGGCGACCGTGGCGCTGATCGCGATCATCGGCTCGGTGCCCTACATCGCGCTGCAGCTGAAGGCGGTGGCGGCGTCGCTGGAGACCATCCTGAGCGAGGACCAGGCGTTCTCGAAAATTCCCGTGATCGGCGACATCGCGCTGATGGTGACGCTGGCGATGGCGGTGTTCGCGGTGCTGTTCGGCACCCGCCACAGCGACGCGACCGAGCACCAGCACGGCCTGATCCTCGCGATCGCGGCCGAGTCCATCGTCAAGCTAGTCGCCTTCATCGCCGCCGGCGCCTTCGTCACCTTCTGGATGTTCTCGCCGGTCGAGCTCTACGAGCGCGCCCTGAAGACGCCGGAGGCGGTGCGCGCGATCGAATATGTGCCGTCGATCGGCAATTTCCTGATCATGACGCTGCTGTCGTTCTGCGCGGTCATGCTGCTGCCGCGCCAGTTCCATGTCAGCGTGGTGGAGAATTCGACACCCTCCGAAGTCACCCGGGCGCGCTGGCTGTTCCCGCTCTACCTCATCGCCATCAACCTGTTCGTGATTCCGATCGCGATCGCCGGCCTCGTCATCTTCCCGTTCGGCGCGGTCGATGCCGACATGTTCGTGCTGGCGCTGCCGATCGAGGGCAATTCGCAATTGCTCAGCCTCGCCGTGTTCGTCGGCGGGCTGTCGGCGGCGACCGCGATGGTGATCGTCGAATGCGTCGCGCTGTCGATCATGGTCTCCAACGACATCGTGCTGCCGCTGGTCTTGCCGCGCAGCGACGACGCCAGCGCCGGCCAGAAGGACTTTGGCGATTTCCTGCTGAAGGCGCGCCGCTTCTCGATCTTCGCGATCATGGTGCTGGCGTATTTCTACTATCGCGCGCTCGGCAACACCCAGCTGGTCGCGATCGGCCTGCTGTCGTTTGCCGCGATCACCCAGCTGGCGCCGGCGTTCTTCGGCGGCCTGTTCTGGCGCAGAGCCACCGCACGCGGCGCCATGGCGGGCATGCTGGTCGGCTTCGCGACGTGGCTCTACACGCTGTTCATCCCGAGCTTCCTGGAAACCTCGACCGCCGGCCTGATGCTGCTGCAGCACGGGCCGTTCGGGATCGAGGCGTTGCGGCCGCAGGCGCTGTTCGGCGCCGACCTGCCGCCGCTGCTGCACGGCGTGCTGTGGAGCCTTGCGCTCAACATCCTCACCTATGTGCTGTTCTCGCTGGCGCGCGCGCCGTCCTCGATCGAGCTGTTGCAGGCCGACGTGTTCGTGCCCAACGCGCTGGCCCCGATCGCGCCCAGCTTCCGGCGCTGGCGCACCACGGTGACGGTGGAGGACATCCAGAGCACGGTGACGCAATATCTCGGCCCCGACCGCACCCGCGAGGCCTTCGCCTCCTTCGCCGTCGACCGCAACATCGTGCTGCTGGCGTCGGCTCCGGCCGATTTCGAGTTGCTGCAGCATGCCGAGCGGTTGATCGCCTCCTCGATCGGGGCCGCGTCCTCGCGCCTTGTGATGTCGCTGCTGCTGCAGCGGCGCACGGTGTCGGCCAAGGCCGCGCTGAAACTGCTCGACGACTCCCACGCCGCCCTGCACTTCAACCGCGAGATCCTGCAGACCGCGCTCAATCACGTGCGCCAGGGCATCGCGGTGTTCGACGCCGATCTGCAGCTGATCTGTTCCAACCGCCAGTTCTCCGAATTGCTGGGGCTGCCGCCGCATCTGGTGCAGCTCGGCATCCCGCTGTCCGAGATCCTCGAATTCATGGGCGCGATCAGTCCGCCCGCGGCCGACGGCGACAGCCTGCTGCAGGCTCGCCTGCGCGCCTACACCACTGAGGGCGAGCCCTATCTGGAACGCTTCACCGACCGCCATCTGGTGATCGAGGTGCGTGCCAACCGGATGCCGGGCGGCGGGCTCGTCATCACCTTCTCCGACGTCACGCCGAGCTTCGAGGCGGCGGAGGCGCTGGAGCGCGCCAACGCGACGCTGGAAAAGCGGGTGCGCGACCGCACCGAGGAGCTGACGCGGCTAAACTCGGAGCTCGCGCTCGCCAAGGGCATTGCGGAAGACGCCAACGCCTCCAAGACGCGGTTCCTGGCGGCCGCCAGCCACGACATCCTGCAGCCGCTCAATGCGGCGCGCCTCTACGTCACGAGCCTGGTCGAGCGCCAGAACGGCGGCGAGGATTCCCGCCTGGTCGAGAACATCGACGACTCGCTCGAGGCGATCGAGGACATCCTGGGCGCGCTGCTCGACATTTCCAGGCTCGACGCCGGCGCCATGACGCCGGCGATCACCAGCTTCCGGATGGCCGACCTGATGCGCTCGCTGGAGATCGAGTTCATGCCGATCGCCCGTGACAAGGGCCTCGATCTGCGCTTCGTACCGTGCTCGCTGCCGGTCGAATCCGACCGCTCGCTGCTGCGCCGGCTGCTGCAGAACTTCATCTCCAACGCGATCAAATATACCCCGCGCGGCCGCGTCTTGATCGGCTGCCGCCGCCGCGGCACCACGCTCCAGATCAGCATCTTCGACACCGGCGTCGGCATTCCCGTGCAGAAGCGCGGCGAGATCTTCAAGGAGTTCCACCGCCTCGAGCAGGGCGCCCGGATCGCCCGCGGCCTCGGCCTCGGCCTGTCGATCGTCGAGCGGCTGGCGCGGGTGCTCAACCACCGCATCGCGATCTCGGCCAATGTCAGCGGCGGCTCGGCGTTCTCGGTCACCGTGCCGGTCGCGACCGCGGTCAACCATACTGCGGCCGTCACCACCGCCACGCCCCTGTCGAAGACGCCGATGAGCGGCTCGCTGATTGTCTGCATCGAGAACGATCCCGCCATCCTCGACGGCATGAAGACGCTGCTGACGGCGTGGGACGCCGAGGTGATCGCGGTGCTCGACGCCGACGGCGCGATCAGCGCGATCGAGGCCGCCGGTGGCCGCGTCACCGGCGTCCTCGTCGACTACCATCTCGACCGCGGCAACGGCGTCGCCGCGATCCGCGAGATCCGCCGCCGCTTCGGCGACGGCATTCCGGCGATCCTGATTACCGCCGACCGCAGCCCCGCGGTGCGCGCCGCCGCGCGCGAGGAAAATATCGCGGTGCTGAACAAGCCGGTCAAACCCGCCTCGCTGCGCGCCCTGCTCGGACAATGGCGCACCCAGCAGATGGTGGCGGCGGAATAGCGCGCGGCGGCGCAATCCGGGCGCGCATCTCGCTTTGGATCATGATGCGAATAGGTCGAATCGCATCATGAAGGCGCCGCAAGGACACTGCGCTCCCTCCCGCAAGCGCGAGTGGTGAAGCGAGCCTGCGCAGTGGCCGGCTCAACCGAAAATCACATGCTCCAGCAAGATCGCCAGGTGTCGGTTTAGTTCGGTCCCATTCCGGCCGACGCCGGGTGCCCCGGCACCTGAAAGCGCTTGCCTGTGTCGATGACGTTGGTTCCGTCGACCTTGAGGATCGAGAAATCCTGGCTGAGGTAGTTCCCGACCAGGATGTATTTTCCGTCAGGCGTGAAGACCGCGGCCTCAGGCAGTCCGCCGACTTCGATATCTCCGGTCTTGGTCACTTTCTTGCCGTCGATCTTCAGGACCGAGACGCTGCCGTTCTTCTCATGGAAGAACGCATTCTTCATGTTCGAGCCGCGCAGGATCACCGAGACTGCGAGATCCCCCTTCGGACTGACGCCAAGCCCCTCCGGTCCATCGCCGACCACCACGCGATCGATGATGCGCGGCGGCTTCGCTTCGAGATCGATGACGCTGGCCGTGTCGACGCTGCCGTCCGACGCGCCTGAGTTGCCATTGTCCGACGTCAACGCGATCTTGCTGTTCGGGGTCACTGCAACATTGTAAGGCCATTGGCCAGCCGGCAGGTCTATCTTGGTGTAGGTGACTTTGTCGCCGGCGATATCGAGCACCGATATCTTGTGCCCGGGAAAACGCGCGACCAGCGCGTGCTTGCCGTCTGGCGCGAACGCGACATGTGCGACACTGTCAGGCATCGATATCGTGTCGGTGATCTTGACGTCAGTGCCGTTGACCGAAAGTACGCTGATCGAATTGTCCCCGCGGTTGGCAACCAACGCCATCTTGCCATCGGGACTGAAGCTCAAGCCTGATGGCTGCTTTCCGCCGGCAATGGTCGCTGCCAGCTTGGGCGGGGTCGCCTTGAGATCGATCACATAGATCTTGTTATCCGGCACCTGCTTCAGAGCGTCGCCTTCCTTCACCACGTCGACCGAATCCGCGACCAGCGCCACGGTTCCGGTCGGATCGATAGCGACGTTGACCGGGGGGCCGACTACCGAGTTCTTCAATGGGAGAGAAGCCGCAATCTTCGGGTTCTCGGGATCGGCGAGATCGATGATCAGCACTTGATCCTTGCCGGGCGCGGACAGCACCGGCTTGCCGTCGTCGTCCCACAACAGCTTCTCGTCCAGGCCGACGATCATCAGGGGCTTGGCCTGAGCGCAATTGAAAGAGCTGGTACCGAGAAGGATTGCCGCAGCCAGAGATAGTCCGGCGACGCGAGTGACGGAATTCATGGCGTTCTCCCCAAAAGCACGCGGCCTCTCACGGGCCGATGCCAGACAGGATACTCGGTTTTCGACCGATGCGCAGTTTGAATGGGATCTGGATGGCTTCGCGAAAGCGTGCCATCGGGCGCGCTTTCGCGCCCCTTTTTTCAATGCCGTGGCCCGAGCCCGGCGATCACAGCTGGAGTTGCTCGGGACTACGTCGGCGGCGTGCCCTGGCGCCACTGGCCGCCGGCGATCTTGGCGGCGGCGATCACGGCTTGGGTGCGGCTTTCGACGCCGAGCTTCTGCAGGATCGCCGAGACATGGGCCTTGATGGTGGCTTCGGAGACGCCGAGCTCATAGGCGATCTGCTTGTTGAGCAGCCCCTCGGACAGCATCATCAGCACCCGCACCTGCTGCGGGGTCAGCGTCACCAGCCGGTCGCGCAGCCGCGTCATGTCGGGATCGCCGGCCGCCGACAGATCGGTGTCCGGCGGCACCCAGACGTCGCCCTCCATCACCTTCATGATGGCATCCCGCAACGTCTCGACGCCGAAGCGCTTGGGGATGAAGCCGGAGGCGCCGAAGTCGAGCGAGCGGCGGATGGTTCCGGCATCGTCACTGGCGGAGACGATGACGACGGGGATCGCAGGGTACTGCGCCCGCAGATAGATCAGGCCGGAGAAGCCGCTGATCCCCGGCATGCTCAGATCGAGCAGGATCAGGTCAACCTCGGAGTCCCGCTCCAACAGCGCGGTCAGGTCCTCGAACGATCCGGCCTCGCTGATCGTGGCCGATCTCACGACGCTCGACACCGCCTGACGCAACGCATCGCGGAACAGCGGATGGTCGTCGGCGATGACAAGATGAGTATTGGCAGCAGCAGTCATCTCAGTCCCACAAGCGGGCTTTAGGCAAACCCGCGTCGCTCGGTTTTCGCCCGCGCGGCAGTATCACGCAAGCGCTTGATAATACCAGATGCCAACGCGGTTAACCCGCGCAGCTTGTGCGCCGCAATAGACGCCTGCGGAGGCGTTCCATCCTGCTCTTCCTTCAGAAGATAGGTTCGATCCTGAAAAGGCCAAAAGTCTTATTGGGGCGGGTTTCACTGCGATGTTACCTTCATCTCAAGCCGAGGGCCTATTCGGGCCTCACCCGCCAGCCGGGGGCGAGCATGGCAGCAATATTTCGGGGGGAGCAATCCAGATGTCCACTATGACTGCAACTTCGGCGCGGCCCGCCGGCATGACAAAGGATGAGCGTTTCGTCATCCTCGCGTCGTCGCTCGGTACCGTGTTCGAGTGGTACGACTTCTATCTCTACGGTTCGCTGGCCGGCATCATCGGCGCGCAGTTCTTCTCGGACTATCCGCCGGCGACCCGCGACATCTTCGCGTTGCTGGCATTCGCCGCGGGCTTCCTGGTGCGCCCGTTCGGCGCGATCGTGTTCGGCCGGGTCGGCGACATCGTCGGCCGCAAATACACCTTCCTCGTCACCATCCTGATCATGGGTCTGTCGACCTTCATCGTCGGCCTGTTGCCCAACGCCAAGACCATCGGCATCGCGGCGCCGATCATCCTGATCTCGCTGCGCCTGCTGCAGGGCCTCGCGCTCGGCGGCGAATATGGCGGTGCCGCGACCTATGTCGCTGAGCATGCCCCGCCCGGCAAGCGCGGCTACTACACCTCGTTCATCCAGACCACGGCAACGCTTGGACTGTTCCTGTCGCTGCTGGTGATCCTGTTCACGCGAACCCTCACCGGCGAAAAGGACTTCGCCGACTGGGGCTGGCGCATTCCGTTCCTGGTGTCGGTGCTGCTGCTCGGCATCTCGGTCTGGATCCGGCTGCGGCTGAACGAATCGCCGGTGTTCCAGCGGATGAAGGAGGAGGGCAAGACCTCCAAGGCGCCGCTGACCGAGGCCTTCGCGACCTGGAGCAACGCCAAGATCGTGATCCTCGCGCTGCTCGGCCTGACCATGGGCCAGGCGGTGATCTGGTACACGGGCCAGTTCTACGCGCTGTTCTTCCTGCAATCGATTCTGAAGGTCGACGGCTACACCGCCAACCTGCTGATCGCCTGGTCTCTGTTGCTCGGCACCGGGTTCTTCCTGGTGTTCGGCGCGCTGTCGGACAAGATCGGCCGCAAGCCGATCATCCTGGCCGGCTGCCTGATCGGCGCACTCACGCTGTTCCCGATCTTCAAGATGATCACGACCAACGCCAATCCGGCGCTGGAGAAGGCTTACGAGTCGATCAAGGTTCAGGTCGTTGCCGATCCCGCCGGCTGCGGCGATCTGTTCAACCCGGTCGGCACCCGCGTCTTCTCGGCGCCTTGCGACACCGCCCGCGCCTTCCTTGCCCAATCGTCGGTGAAATATTCGACGGTGCCGGGCCCGGCCGGCTCGCCGGTGAAGATCCTGATCAACGACAAGGAAGTGCCGTATACGGACGCCAAGACGTCGAACCCCGCAATCCTCGCGGCGGTGCAGGCGGCGGGCTATCCGAAGCCGGGTGACGCCGGCATCGTGAAGATGTCGCACCCGTTCGATGTCTTCCGTCCGCAGGTGGCCGCGGTCATCGGCCTGCTGTTCATCCTGGTGCTGTACGTCACCATGGTCTACGGCCCGATCGCCGCCATGCTGGTCGAACTGTTCCCGACCCGCATCCGCTACACCTCGATGTCGCTGCCCTATCATATCGGCAACGGCTGGTTCGGCGGCCTGCTCCCGGCGACCGCGTTCGCGATCACCGCCTCGACCGGCGACATCTACTCCGGTCTCTGGTATCCGGTCATCTTCGCCGCAATCACCGTCGTGGTCGGCGCGCTGTTCATTCCGGAAACCAAGGACGTCGACATCACCAAGACCTGACCGTCGACATCGCGATCAGAATGCATCGGCCGCGGAGCGATCCGCGGCCGATGTCATTTGGAGGCCAGGTCTTGAAAGATAGGTCGCGCGCGTCAGCGCGTGGCGCCGATGAATTGCAGCACGATCTCGCGCCGGTGCGGACGGGCGCGATGCTCGATCAGATAGATGCCCTGCCAGGTGCCGAGCGCCATCTGACCGTCGAGCACGGGGACCTGCAGCGAGGTCGCCGTCAGCATGGTCTTGATGTGCGCCGGCATGTCGTCAGGGCCTTCGGTGTCGTGACGCCAGCCGCCGTCTTCGGGCGCTGCACGGTCGAGCGCCGTCTTCAGATCGACCAGCACGGTCGGATCGGCATTCTCCTGGATTGTCAGCGAGGCCGAGGTGTGGCGGATGAACAGCGTGACCGCACCCTCGCCGGCACGCGCCTCGCGCAGGAATTTGGCGACCTCGCGCGTGATGTCGGTAAAGCCGGCGCCCGACGTTTCGACCGCCAGGCGCGACGACACGATGCTGGTTGCCGCGACGGAGGATGGCGCCGAGTGCGACATTTGCTTCGATGAACTCATCTTACCTCTAGACCGTCGTCCCGGCGAAGGCCGGGACCCATAACCACCGATGTTCATTGGTTACGCGAGATATCAACTCCGGGTCGTCGAAATCGAGAGGCTACGGCGTATGGGTCCCGGCTTTCGCCGGGACGACGCTGGAGAGACGGCGCCAGCACAACATCAAATCTTGCCGCCATTGACGTCGCGCTGCACGCGGTTGGCCATCTCGATCAGCCGCCGCCAGGCCCGCTCCACGAACGACATCATGCGATCCATGTCGCGGTCGCTCGGCAGCGGGATCTCGATCTTGCGCTCGCCCTCGGCGACCTTCGGCTCGCTCTTGGGCTCCGGCTTCTTCAGCTGATCGGATTTCGGCAACGCCTCGTCGGTCTTGGCCGACGGTGCGCGCGCGGCGAGCTCACCCTTGAGCTTGTCATTGTCGGCTTGCAGGCGCCCGACCTCGGCGTCCAGCGCCGCCCGTTCGTCCGGCACCATGTAACAGGCCCAGCCGGCGCTGGAATTGGTGCAGGTCGACACCGCGCCGGTGCGCGTGTCGAGCCGCAGGAAACCATCGCCGGCGGGTGATAATGCGTAGCGGCCGTTTTCGGTGTCCGGCGCGGTTTGCGCGATCGCCGCGCCGCCGCTTGCGATCAGGATGGCAGCAATTGCGATGGACAATTTCGATGGCGACATCGCGATGGGCATGGCTTGCTCCGCCTCAACCTGATTCCTGCCCTAGACCACAGAGCTATAGGGCTTGCGGCCCGACTTCAACGCGTCTTCGAGCAATTCGATCCGGTCCTGGCCCCAGAACACCTCGCCATCGAGCACGTATCCGGGCGAGCCGAACACGTCGGCGTCCAATGCATTCTGGCGATTCTGCTCATAGGCCGCGCTGATGGCTTCAGTGCCGGAGCGCTCGACCAACTGCCGGCCGGGCAAACCGGCATCGTCGGCGAGCTTCACCAGCGTCTCAGGATCGGCAAGATTAAGCTGCTGCTCCCACACCGCGGGATAGGCCCGTTGCAGGAACGGCTCGGGGTCGAGGCCGGACTCGAGCATCGCGATCACCACGCCATCGGCGAGGCGCCCGTTGAACGGCCAGTTGGCCGGCTGCAGATGAAAATTCAGCCCGCGCTTGTCGCGCCAGCGCTGCAACTCGATCATCCGATAACGCTGCCGCACCGGATGGCGCTTGGCGAGCGGCAGTCCGCCGGTCTCCGAGAACAGATCGACCAGCAGCACGGGTCGGTAATTTACCTTGAGATCGTAAGTGCTTACGAGTCGAACGAAGGGCTTGTGGCCGATATAGGCCCAGGGGGATTGCAGCGAGAAGTAGTAATCGATCTGGCGCGACATGCGGAACCTGACTGCGTGAGAGGACGGGACTTTCGGCGATCCCAGCAGAGCGGGAACAGCCACGCAATATCGCTCAATGCCACGCAAGCTGTTGCACTGCGATCACTGCGTCACTCTGACCTTGAATATCTCCAAATAAAACCAGCAGAATCAAAGCAATAACTGGTTACGACGCAATCTTGACTTGATTAGACGCGGTAAGTATGGTCCGCGCGGCTTTTGACGGGGACGGGCGCAATTTCCATCATCCGCGGCATCGGTTAGTGTTTCCAGCATGGCTGAGAACACCAACGACGGCGCAAATGGAAGTCGCGATCAATCGCCTCCTGACGAAGCTGCGCTTTCCGCAAGGCTCGGAAGTCTCGATCATCGGTTGTCAGAAATTCGCGACAGCCGCAGGAGCAAGACTGATCAATCCGGTAATGAAAGCGGGGACAGTGCGGCCAGAGCTTCGGCTATGGCGCTCGGTTTTCGTCTTTCCTCGGAGCTGATCGCGGGCGTTGCCGTCGGAGCGGCGATTGGCTGGGGGTTCGACCGTTTGCTGTCGACGTCGCCATTCGGCTTCATCGTGTTAACGCTGCTCGGCTTCGTCGCAGGGGTGGTCAACGTGGTGAGGTCCGCGGGCGTGGCCTCGGGCAAGCGCTGAGCGCTGGCGGGAAGTCACGACATTTGAAATTCGATTACCGGCACGATAGCCGGTGGACCAAGAGCCGCGCGGATGAAAATCGACCCGATCCACCAGTTCAATATCGAGCCCCTCTTCACGCTCGGCCACATCGGCAATCATACGATCGCCTTCACCAATTCCTCGCTCTTCATGCTCATCGCGGTGCTGCTGATCGCGCTGCTGATGCTGGCGAGCGGCCGGGAACTGGTTCCGGGACGGCTGCAGTCGGTCGCCGAGATCTCCTACGAGTTCGTCGCCACCACGATTCGCAGCACGGCCGGCGCGGAAGGCATGAAGTTCTTCCCGCTGATCTTCTCGCTCTTCATGTTCCTCTGCGTCTCGAACCTGGTCGGCGTCATCCCCTACACCTTCACGATCGCGAGCCACCTGATCGTCACCGCGGCGCTCGCGCTCTTGGTGTTCTTCACCGTCCTGATCTACGGCGTTTACAAGAACGGCCTGAAATTCTTCAGCATCTTCGTCCCCCACGGCGTTCCGATCTACATCCTGCCGCTGGTCATGTTCATCGAGATCCTGTCGTTCTTCCTGCGGCCGGTCTCGCACAGCGTTCGTCTGTTCGCCAACATGCTGGCCGGCCACATCGCATTGAAGGTGTTCGCGGGCTTCGTCGCGATGCTCGGCTTCTCGCTGGGCGCGCTCGGCTGGGTCGGCGGCGTGCTGCCGCTGGCGCTCACCATTGCGCTGTACGCGCTCGAACTGCTGGTCGCGTTCCTACAGGCCTACGTGTTCGCGATCCTGACCTGCATCTACCTCAACGACGCCATTCATCCGGGACACTAAGCGGTCCGGGGAATCTCCACCCACCAATCTGTCTATCTTTCTCAAGGAGCTACATATGGAACCGGCAGCAGCAAAACTTATCGGCGCGGGCATCGCGTGCATCGGCATGGGCGGCGCGGGCGTCGGCGTGGGCATCATCTTCGGCAACTACCTCGCCGCTGCGGTGCGTAACCCGTCGGCCGCTCAGGGCCAGTTCGGCAACCTGATCTTCGGCTTCGCCGTGACCGAAGCGCTCGGCATCTTCTCGCTGCTGATCGCGCTGCTCCTGCTGTTCGTTCCGCTCTGAGCGGCACCCCGGTTCCGCTCTGCGGTAACCCGGTTCCGCTTTGCGGTAACCCCTTCGCGCCGCCCAAAGGTCGTTCCAAAGACCATCCCGAGGGCGGCGCGCATGACAGCAACAGGAGAACACCATGGCTGAGAGTCATGGCGAGGCAAAAGGCCAGAAAGCCGGCGCCCACACCGAGACCGACGGCGGACATCACGGCGGAGCCTTTCCGCCGTTCGATTCGTCCAACTTCGCCTCGCAGCTGGTGTCGCTGGCGATTGCATTTGTCGCGCTCTACCTGATCGTGTCGCGTATCGCTCTGCCGCGCGTCGGCGGGACGATCGATGCACGTCAGAACAAGATCGAGGGCGATCTGGCCGAGGCGCAGAAGCTGAAGGACGAGTCCGACGCGGCGCTGAAGGCCTACGAGACCGAGCTGGCGAATGCGCGCGCCAACGCGCAGGCGATCGGCAACGAGACCCGCGAGAAGCTGAACGCGGCGTCGGAAGCCGAGCGCAAGGCGCTGGAAGAGAAGCTGGCGGCAAAGCTCGCCGACGCCGAGAAGCAGATCGCAACGACGAGGACCAACGCCATGAGCAACGTCCGCGGCATCGCGGCGGATGCGGCCGGCGCCATCGTCCAGCAACTTGCCGGCGTCACGCCGGACGCCAATGCGGTCAACAGCGCCGTCGACGCGTCGCTGAAGGGATAGACGATGTTTTACGAACCGGAAACCTGGGTTGCGATCGCCTTCGTCCTTCTGCTGGTCGTGTTCGGCTATCTCGGCGTTCATCGCACCCTGCTGACGGCGCTCGACCACCGCGCCGAGCGCATCAAGGCCGAGCTGGAAGACGCCCGCCGTTTGAAGGACGAGGCCAATAAGCTGCTCGGCGAGTACAAGGCGCGCCGCGCCAGCGCGGAGCGCGAGGCCGAGGAGATCATCTCCAACGCCAAGGCCGAAGCCGAGCGGATCGCGGCCGAGGCCAAGACCAAGATGGAAGATTTTGTCGCGCGGCGGACCAAGACCGCCGAGAGCAAGATCGCCCAGGCCGAGGCCCAGGCCGTGGCCGATGTCCGCGCCGCCGCGGCCAACGCCGCGGTGACGGCCGCCTCCACCATCCTGTCGCAGTCGGTCAAGGGCTCGGTTGCCGACGACCTCGTCGGCAAGGGCATCGCCGAAGTCCGCTCCAAGCTGAACTGACGCGATCTGAACTCCTTAAAAAAGGCCGGCGCGAGCTCATCGCGCCGGCCTTTTGTTTTGTCCGAATTCGTCCGTTTGACGCGTTTTCTTCACGCGAACCGGTGTCCACTTCGCCCGAAAAGGCGCTGTTACTTCTTCTTGTGCGGCGCGCGGGCCTTGGGCTCCGGCTTCAGGGCCTGCGGGTCGAAGCCGATGTAGAAGATGTAATTGTCGTTGTCGGCCGGAGACGGCGCTGGATAGACGACGTCCTCGGCGACCAGGCTGAATGGCACGCTGCCGCTTTCGTCCATCTGCACCGTGGTGGTGTAGGCCTTGGTCATGATCGTCTTCTCGCCGACGCCGCCCTGCACCACGGCGACGCGCAGCGGCACCTGAATGCTCGGTGGCGCGCCCTGGGGACCGACAATAATCCGCCCCTGAATACCGATCTTGGCCGTGATCTGGCCGCTGTTCAGATTGCATTGCCGCGCCGTGCGCGTGATCGAGGCGAGGAACTTGACGTCGTTGCCGACCGCTTCCTTGCCGTTCGCGGCCACCGAATAGGTCGAGGCTCCGGAGCGGATCTGCACCGGCGGGCAGGTCAGTTCGGCGTCGGCATCGTTGAGTTGCTGCGGCGCCGCGGGCGTCGCCGGCTTGTCCTGGTCGGACGAGCCGCCGCCGAACAGGCTCTTGAAGCGGTCGCTCAGCGACTGCGCAGGAGCTGCCGAAGGCAACAAAGTGGCACCGAGACCGATCGATACCGCCGCTGCGAGCGCGAACCTGATCACCCTTTCACCCATCAATATCCTCAAATTTCCAAATCGGGTTCTCTGTTTCGCGGCCGTTATAGCAAGGCAATGGCGGCGAACCCAAGGCATCGAGGGTGGCACCGCCATCCACAAAAAGGCTTACGGATCAGCCGCGGAAATCCTCGTGCAGCAGGCCGAACAGCAGGTGGTCCTGCCAGATCCCGTTGATGCAGAGATAGCGCCGCGCCAGGCCCTCGCGGGTGAAGCCGCACTTCTCCAGCACGCGGATCGACGAGGCATTGGAGGGAATGCAGGCCGCCTCGATGCGGTGCAGATTGAGCTCGCCGAACAGCGAGGGCAGCAGCACCCGCAGCGCCGTCGTCATGTAGCCGCGATGGGCATGCGGCAGCCCGACCCAATAGCCGATCGTGCCGGCCTGCACGATGCCGCGCCGGACATTGGCGAGCGTGATGCCGCCGATCATCACCCCGTCCGATTCGCGGAAGATGATGAACGGATAGGAGCGGTCGGCGGCGATGTCCTCGGTGTAACGGCGCAGCCTGCGGCGGAAGCCGGCGCGGGTCAGGTCGTCGGAGGGCCAAATCGGTTCCCATGGCGTGAGATAGGCGCGGCTGAATTCGCGCAATTGCGCCCATTGCGGGAAATCCGACATCTGCGGCGCGCGCAGCAACAGCCCGTGACCGCGCGGCATCAGTGCAGCGGGTCCATTGGACGGCAAACGAAACAGGGCCATGGCCCAACACTCCCCGCCACTTCTCCCTCGCCCCGCCCTTGCGGGGAGAGGGTCGGGGGGGTCTTACCGCAGATTCGGTCTTGCGGCTCTCCCCCTCACCCGAAGCCTTCGGCCATAGCCGAGGCTCCGCCTCGGCCTATGTCCGTCAACGGCCGCCGGTAGGCGGCCTATGCTCTCCCCGCAAGCGCGGGGCGAGGTAAGCAGAATTCTTAATGCAGCAGCGTCTTTGCCTTCGAATTCGTCAATCCTTCCGCAAAAGCCACCGCCGTGTCCAGACCCCTGCCGCTGCCGAGCGCGACGACGGCGGGCCGGCTGCGCGCCAGCAGGGCACGGGCGGCGTTGCGGCTCGATTCGACGCTGACCGCGTCGATCCGGGCCACCAGTTCTTCCACCGTCTGCGGCCGGCCATAGGCTAGCACATGGCGTGCCAATTGTTCGGCCCGCGATGAACAGCTTTCCAGCGCCATCAACAGGCCGGCCTTCATCTGCGCCTTGGCGCGGGCGACCTCGGCCTCGGTCAGGGTTTCCACCGCGTCGTTGATGACGTCGACGATGACTTCCATCATTTCCGGCGCATCCGCCGGATCGGTCCCGGTGTAGAGGCCGAAGAAGCCGGTGTCGGTGTAGGGCGCGTGGAAGGTGTAGATCGAGTAGCACAGCCCGCGCTTCTCGCGCACCTCCTGGAACAGCCGCGACGACATCCCGCCGCCGAGCGTATTGGTGAAGACCTGCAGCGAGAACAGCGACGGGTCGGTCTGCTGCACGCCTTCGAGCGCCAGCGTCAGATGCGCCTGCTCGAGATCGCGATGCACCACCCGCGAGCCGCCCTTGCCGAACATCGCGACCTGCGGCTTCGGCGCCGGGGTGGCGTCGAAGCTCGCAAACTTCTGCGTGACGTCCTCGACGATGCGCGTGTGATCGACCGCGCCGGCGGCCGCGACCACCATGTCGGGGGCGCGGTAATGCGTCGAGAGATAGCCGCGCAGCATGTCGCGATCGAAGACCTTCAGCGTCTTGGCGGTGCCGAGCAGCGAGCGCCCCATCGGCTGCTCCGGATAGCAGAGCTCGTTGAGATGCTCGAACACGACGTCGTCGGGCGTATCCTGCGCCGCGCCGATCTCCTGCACGATGACGCTCTTCTCGCGCTCCAGCTCGTCCGGCACGAAGGACGGGTTGGCGAGGATGTCGGACAGCACGTCGAGCGCCAGCGGCACATCCGCCTTCATCACCCGCGCATAATAGGCCGTGGTCTCGGTCGAGGTCCCGGCATTGAGGTCGCCGCCGACCGCCTCGATCTCCTCGACGATCTCGCGCGAGGAGCGCCGCGCCGTGCCCTTGAACGCCATGTGTTCGAGCAGATGCGAGATGCCGTGCTCGTTCGGCTTCTCGTCGCGCCCGCCGACGCCGGCCCAGACCCCGAGCGCCGCGGTTTCCAGATGCGGCATGGTGTCGGTGACGATTGTCAGTCCGCTCGGCAGCTTGGTGATTTCAACGCCCATCAGGCGACTCCCTGCTTGGCAGCACGGCTGACCGACAGCACGAAGCGCTCGACCTCGGCGGAATCATTCTTCATGACCGTGATGTGTTCGGATTTGCTCATCAGGCCTCCGAGCCAGACCGGCAGCTGCGGACGCACCCCGCAGGCGGCTTCCACCGCGTCGGGGAATTTGGCCGCGTGCGCGGTCGACAGCACAATGTTCGGGATCTTGGAATCCGAGGTGTCGCGGTCGGCGACTGCGAGCGCCACCGCGGTGTGGGGATCGACCAGATCGCCGGCCTCGCGCCAGGCGGCGCGGATCGCGGCTGCCGTCTCGGTCTCGTCGGCGCGGCCGGCGTCGAAATCACGGCGCACGGCGGCCAGCGTCGCATCCGGCAGCACGAAACGGCCGGACTGTTTCAGCGAGGCCATCAGGCGGCGGACCTGATCGGCATCGCGGCCGCTCGCCTCGAACAGCAGCCGCTCGAAGTTCGAGGACACCTGGATGTCCATCGACGGCGACGTCGTGGCGTGCACCTCGCGCACCTCGTAGATGCCGGTCTTCAGCGTGCGCGCCAGGATGTCGTTGACGTTGGCGGCGATGCGCAAGTTCCGGATCGGCAGCCCTATCCGCTTGGCGACATAGCCGGCGAAGATGTCGCCGAAATTGCCGGTCGGCACCGTGAAGTCGACGGTGCGCTGCGGCGAGCCGAGCGCGACCGCCGAGGTGAAGTAATAGACCACCTGCGCGACGATGCGCGCCCAATTGATCGAGTTGACGCCCGACAGCGCCACCTGGTCGCGGAAGCGATGGTTGTTGAACATCGCCTTCACCAGCGCCTGGCAATCGTCGAAGGTGCCTTCGATCGCGAGCGCGTGGACGTTGGCGGCGCCGGTCGTCGTCATCATGCGGCGCTGCACCTCGGAGATACGCCCATTCGGGAACAGCACGACGAGGTCGACATTGTCGAGATTGGCAAAAGCCTCGACCGCGGCGCCGCCGGTATCGCCCGAGGTCGCGACCACGATGGTGGTGCGCTGCGCGCGCTTGGCCAGCACGTGATCCATCAGCCGCGAGATCAGCTGCATCGCGACGTCCTTGAACGCCAGGGTCGGCCCGTGGAACAGCTCGAGCAGGAACTGGTTCGGCCCGGCCTGATCGAGCGGCACCACCGCGGGATGGCGGAACGTGGCGTAGGCCTCGTTGGCCATGCGGCCGAGCTCGGCGTCGGAAATCTCGCCGGCGACAAACGGACGGATGATCTCGACCGCGACCTCCCAATAGGGACGGCCGAAGAAGGTGGCGATGGTCTCGGGCGACAGCTGCGGCCAGGTCTCGGGCACGTAGAGCCCGCCGTCACGGGCAAGCCCGGTCAGCATCACATCGCAGAAGCCAAGCACCGGGGCCTCACCCCTGGTCGAAATATACCGCGTCAAACCGCCCTCCAAAGGCTTCGATCCGAGCCTTAAGCCTTTGATATCATGGAATTATCGAGTTCGCTCCATGCGACCCGAACGGTTCACCATAGAAGATCGGACCAGCAATGGGTAGCCCGAAGCGCGCGCTTCGGGGTCGCGGGGTGAGTGACAAGGGGTATCGCTCGCGACCGACCGCCAGCTGCGCCGCATTCACCAATGTCGTCGTGGCGAAAGCCAGGACCCAGCCACCGCACTTGATGATGAACGGGATCGTGGCCCCAGCATCGCACAACAGTTCTCATTTGGGGTAATGGGTCCTGGCTTTCGCCAGGACGACGATGAGGATGGTTCGTGATTCAAGACGTCAAACACCGCGGTGTCATCATGCGCGCATGCGGGTGATCCAGTATTCCAGGGGCTGTCGTTGCTTGAGCCGATGGGCCGCGGCGTACTGGATCGCCCGCATCTACCGGTGTCGTCCCCGCGTCTTTCGCAGGGTCGACAGCAAATGTGTGGTGCCGCTTGTGAGTCATAATCGCGCGCTCTCGCGACATCCGCGCGCGAGGGGCGCACGTCAATCAGCCTGGGTCGCGCTATCCACTAACCGCTCGGCGGCGCCAGCGGCTGCACGATCTCCTGGAACGGCGGCAGCGCCTCGCAGCGCGCGGCGTGGGCCTTGAGCGCCGGATAGCGCGCGTCGAACAGATGCGGATGCGCCTCGCCGGTGAAGCGCAGCGCGCAGGCCACCGCGACGTCGGCATGGCCGATGCGATCGCCCAGCCAGTACGGCGTCGGCACCGCCGCGCGCTCCTGCTCCAGCACCGCGAGCACGCCCGCGATCTGCGCCTCGCAGCGCTCGACCCAGAGCTTCAACTGCTCCTTGCGCAGCACGCGCTCATAGACAAGACTCACCGCCTTGTCGGCAAGCCCGGTCGCCAGCGCCGTGATGCGCAGATGCTTGCGCCGCTCCGGCCCCGAGCGCGCGATCATCGCCTTGTCCGGCCCGACCAGCTCGTCGAGATAATCCAGGATCGCACCGCTCTCGATCAGTGCCTCGCCGTCATCGAGCACCAGCGTCGGCACCCGCCGCACCGGATTGTAAGCCGCAACCTTCTCCGCATCGCCGAAGGTCGACCACGGCTTGTGCTCGAACGGCAATCCATAGAGCCGCAGCGCGATCGCGGTGCGGCGGACAAAGGGCGAGTCGTACTGGCCGATCAAAAACATCTGTCATCTCGTCGGTCATGCCGCAGCAAGCCGCGCCTCGAAAACAGAGCTTTCGAAGTGTGCGGCCACGCCGGGGACAAGGGTTGCACTTTGCACCATCGTAGATGGGCCGCGCCGCATTGCAACCGGATCCTGATCCGGTCCGTTAGGCGAGCTATGCAATCACCGGCACGTGCCTCGCCGCATCGCGCGGCAATTTGCCGTCGAGCCTCGGATCATCCGCCACCTCGATCTGCCGCAGGAACGGACGGAAGCCGGAGCGCTGGTAGAACGCGACGGCCGAGGGATGATCGAAGGTGCAGGTGTGCACCCAGACGCGGCTGACGTCGCGTGACCAGGCAATCTCGAGCGCGCGGTTCATCAGGAAGCGCGCGGCGCCGGTGCCGATGAATTTTGCGGTGACGCCGAAATAGAGCAGCTGGCATTCGCCGGCCACGCTGAAATCGAGCTCGAGCAGACCCTCATCGTGGCCGTCGACGGCCAGCCCGTAGAGCTCGTTGCCGGGGGCGTGGATCCTCGAGGCGAGATCGGAATCATCGAGCCCGGTGCGAGTGAACCACAGCCACTCCTCGCCGACCCGGCGATAGATATCGCGATACCAGTCGAGCGCTGGCGGATCGACCTTGCGCAGGCGCCACGCGCCGGGCGGGTCGTCGCGCAGCGGCGGACGCGCGGTCATTTCCAGATGGGTGACGACGGCAGCGATCTTGCCGTGGGGGATGTCGGAGTAACCGTCGGGCAGCAGCATCGCGACCTCTGTTTGCAGGCTGTCGGCGGGACATAACCGCACGTCGCCGCGGATGCAATGCAACGCTGCGCGCAATGCCTGATCAGAAGAAGCAGACGAGGTAATCCGCCGCATCCGCCGCTGCTCATTCGAGCGGCCAGGTCCAACGAGCGGGATAAACCAGTTTGAACGCGCTTTGAGGGAGGGCTCCCCAGGCCCTCCCGTACCCGGTTAGTTGCCGACCCATACGTTGCCGTTGGCGTCGAAATCGTTCTTCGGGTTGTAGCCGGACTCGCGAAGGCTCCGCATGCGCATCGCGCGGTCGCTGACATCGCCATTGAGACTGGCGTTGGCATTGAGCACGGCAGGACTCAGTGCGGTACCCATCACGAGACGCTGGTGGGTCCGGTGTTGTGCCGTGCGTGCATCGGCGAGTGTCGCCGTGGACAGACAAACAACTGCGAGCGAAACAAGAATAGTTTTCGTCATGGTCAGCTCCTGTGAAGTAACCAGCTGAGCTTTCAATCGCTTCCAGAAAATGCGTGCTCGCGCCGGATGTGAGAACCGTCACAGGCCGGCGGCGATCACGATCGGTCAGACTAGCAGGCAGACGCCGACGCTTCTTGGACGCCCGCGCACAGCGTCGCGGGAAGTCCGTGCGCAAATCGCAAACGTCAACTTGTAGTGATCCAGATGCGTCGCCGCGTTGATGGCACAAAGTGAATAGTGGCTGACCGTCACAGTCCGCGTCAACATTCGCACCGATGAGTCCCGGGTCGCGCTTCCGCTTTCACTCTTCGAGTTCGGCGAGACAAGTGTTGACCCGGGACGACATTAGAGTTTGTGGCGCAGCCAATGAGACGTACTCGCTCCCTCACCTCGGCGTCAGCGTGATCGCTTCCGCAGTTGCAGCTTCCACGGCGCCGCGGCTGTAGAGCAGCGGCACGTACTGGCCCGTCGCCCATAGCGGCGCGAGGTCGCGGTAGTGGCCGCTGAAGGGATCGCCGGATTGGCCCGGCGTGTTGACGGCGCGGCTCGCATCCCAATTGCCGACATCGAGCACCATGCGGAATGAAGCGCCGGAGATCAGATGATAGTCGGAGCGGCGATAGGTGGCGGCGCGCGGCACGTTGGCGGCGCCGCCGAAGGCGAGCGGGCCGACCTCCATCTGCGCCGCGGTCGCCTTGTCGGCGAGCGGCATTAGCGCGTGATTGAATTGCGCGACATGCAGCCGGCCCCAGCGCCAGGTCGACGCATCGGGGCCGAGCTTGTCGGCAACATCGGCGACCGCCTCGCCGAGACTGTCGCGCAGCACGCGGTCGCGCTCGGTTGAGGGATCGGTGCCGAGCGCCGCGTCCGGCTTTTCGAGATAGCCGACAATGGCTGAGATGCTGGAGGCCTCCGGCGCGATCAGCTCGGCCGCCTTCGGCGCGGTGGTCTTGAGCAGCACCGGGCCGAGATGGTTTGCGATCCACACCTCATAGACCGCGGCGGCCGCGCTATCGGCCGCATCACGCGCATCCCACGCCTTGAGCAGATCGAGGCCCTTCCTGACGTTCGCATCATCCGACGTGAGCGGCTTCAGCAGCGCGACGAGGCGCCGCGCGAGCATGCCGGTGTCGTCGTTCTGCAGCGCCATCGCGTCCGCCAGCGTCACCTTGCTGTTGGCCTGCAGCACCTCGGTGATGCGCTGCCAGCGCGCGCTGTCGGCCCATTCGAATCCGACCCTGCGCTCACCCACCGGATAATCCGCCGGCAGGTTCATCTGGTTGGCGGTGGCGATGAAACCCTGCTTCGGCTGGTACAGCTTCGGCAATTCGTCGAGCGACAGAAAGCCCTGCCACTCGTAGCGGCCGTCGCCGGGCACCGGCATCAGGCCGTCGAAACTGGCGCGGCGCGGCGTCTTGCCGGCGGCGACCCAGCCGATATTGCCTGACGTGTCGGCATAGACCTGGTTCTCCGACGGCGCGCCCCAGCGCCGCATCGCGCCGAGGAAGCCGTTCCAATTCTTGGCGGTCATGTAGTCGGACGAGCCGAAATAGGCCGAGGTGCCCGGCTCGAACCAGATCGAGCGCACGGCGAACGCATGCTTCTTGTCGGCGTCGACGAAGATCACCGGGCCGTGGCGGGTGAACTTCAGCTCGAGATCGCGGTCGGCCTCGCCCTTCACCGCTTCCTTCTCATGCACGATCCGCATGTCCTCCCAGCCGCTGCCGTAGCGGTACTGGTTCGGATTGTCCGGGTTGAGCTCGTAGACGTAGAGGTCTTCCTGATCGACGTTGAAGATGGTCAGCCCGAACGCGATGATGTCGTTGTGGCCGATCGAGATGCCCGGCAGCGCAGGCTCGCCGGCACCGATCACGGAGATGCCGGGCGCGTTGAGGCCGACGATGTAGCGCAGCGACGGCACCGAGTGCGCGCGATGCGGATCGTTGGCGAGGATCGGACGTCCGGTCGCGGTGCGCGATGCCGCGATCACCCAGTTGTTGGAGCCGATGGTGTCGCGCTGCTGGTCGGCCTCGGCGAGGTAGGTGTCGGGATCATGCGCCAGCGCCGCCTTCTGGTCCTTCGGCGCGGCGAACTTCACCGGCCGCGTGGCAAGATCGTAGGCGGCGAGTACCGCCTTCGGCACGCTGCAGGGATCGAGCCCATCGGGGATCCTGGTGGTCCAGGTGGGCTCCAGCTTGACGCGGAAGCGATCGGCATCGAGGCCTGCAGCGCAGGCGACCCGCGAGCGCTTCACCTCGGAGGCGACATTGCGGGTCAGGCCATGGCTGCGGACGCGCACGACATCCTCCGCCGACCACAGGTCCGGCATCGTGCCTGCGATCCTGAACTCGATCGGCAACGCGCGCTTGCCCGCCTGGACGTCGGCGACATAGGCGTTGACGCCGGCGACGAACGCCTCCGCGTAGGATTTCGCCTTCGGGCCATAGGCGGCCCATTCCGCATTCATGTCGCCGCGATAGAGGAACAGACGCAGCGCCTTGTCCTGCTCGGCATAGGCAGGGCCGAAATCCTTCGCCAAGAGGCCGAGCCCGCGCTTTCGCCAGAGATCGATCTGCCAGAGCCGATCGCGCGCGGCGTTGAAGCCTTGCAGGAAGAACAGGTCGTGCTCGTTGCCGGCATAGATGTGCGGGATGCCCCAGACATCGACCAGGATCTGCCCCGGCGCCTTCAGCCCGGCGACGTCGGTCTTGACCTCGCGCGCCGCGACGAGCGGGCTCGGCTTCTCGCGCGCGGTGGCGGGTGCAACAAGTATTGCGGCGCAGAGTGCGGCAGTGAGTAGCTTGGCGACGTGGTTGAGATCCGTGTTCATGTTGTTCTCCGATGGTTGTTATTGATTGTTGCGCACACTTGGCGAGATTGAGCGGCAGCCGCAGCGGCGCCGCTTGCTTGGTGAGGAGAGAGCCTCCACCCGCATTGCATCTCCGATGCAATGCGACCTCCCCCGCTAGCGGGAGAGGTGCAGCGAGCTTGCCGCAGCATCAGTTCATCATTCCCCCTCGTCGCTCGCCAGCACGCCCTTCACGGCGCGGGCCCAGCCGGCGAGCTTGCGCCCACGCGTCGCCTGGCTCATCGCCGGCCTGAAGCGGTGCTCGAGCCGCCAATTGTCGGCGAATTTCGCGGGCTCCGGATAGACGCCGGCATCGAGACCGGCGAGATAGGCGGCCCCTAACGCCGTGGTCTCCTGGATCATGGGACGGTCGACCGGGGCGTTGAGCAGATCGGCGAGCCGCTGCATGGTCCAGTCCGAGGCGGTCATGCCGCCGTCGACGCGCAGCACGGTGTTGGCGGCATTGGCCTCCGGCCAGTCGGTGCGCATCGCGGCCCACAGATCGAAGGTCTGATAGCACACGCTCTCCAGCGTCGCATGCGCGAGCTCGGCCGGGCCGGTGTTGCGGGTCAGCCCGAACAGCGCGCCGCGCACGCGCGGATTCCAGTACGGCGCGCCCATGCCGACGAAGGCGGGCACGAGGTAGACGCTCTGCATGCTGTCCGACTTGTCGGCAAGCGGCCCGGTCTCGGCGGCGTGCTTGATGATGCCGAGCCCGTCGCGCAGCCACTGCACCGCGCTGCCGGCGACGAAGATCGAACCTTCGAGCGCGTAGGTGCGCTGGCCGCCGAGCTGGTACGCGATGGTGGTGAGCAGCTTGTTCTTCGAGGCCACCGGCGTGGTGCCGGTGTTGAGCAGCGCGAAGCAGCCGGTGCCGTAGGTCGACTTCATCATGCCGGGCTCGAAGCAGGCCTGGCCGATGGTCGCGGCCTGCTGGTCGCCGGCAATCCCGGAGATCGCGATCGGGCCGCCGAACAGGTCGGCGGTGCTCTCGCCGAACCGGGCGGAGGAATCCTTCACCTCGGGAAGCATCGAGCGCGGCACGCGCAAGAGGTTGACGAGGTCGTCGTCCCAGGCGCCGGTGTGGATGTTGAACAGCAGCGTGCGCGAGGCGTTGGTGGCGTCGGTGGCGTGGACTCTCCCGCCGGTGAGCCGCCACAGCAGATAGCAGTCGACGGTGCCGAACAGCAGCTCGCCGCGCTCGGCGCGCTCGCGCGCGCCCGGCACGTGATCGAGGATCCAGGCGACTTTGGTGCCCGAGAAATAAGGATCGATAATGAGGCCGGTCTTGGCCGAAATCGCCGGCTCATGGCCCTCGGCCTTGAGTTTTGCGCAGATGTCGGCGGTGCGGCGGTCCTGCCAGACGATGGCGCGGTGCACGGCCTGTCCGGTGGCGCGGTCCCACACCACGGTGGTCTCGCGCTGGTTGGTGATGCCGATCGCGGCGATGTCCTTCGCCTTGAGGCCGGCCTTCTCCAGCGCCTCGCGGCACACCATCACGGTCGAGGTCCAGATGTCCTCCGGCTCGTGCTCGACCCAGCCGGAGGCGGGGAAATGCTGCGGAAACTCCTGCTGCGCGACGGCGGCGATGGAGATGTCGCCGCGAAACACCATGGCGCGCGACGATGTGGTGCCCTGATCGATGGCCAGCACGAAAGACATGAGCGTTTCCCTTAAGGCTTGGGTGCAGGCGTCAAGGGAGCGGATTACCGCGGCGAGGTCAAGATTGGAGGCGGGCGTGGCCGGGTGGTCGAGGCAAGAGTCCGCGAGGGTATCAGTCCCGTCATCCTGAGGTGCGAGCGGAGCGAGCCTCGAAGGATGCACGGCCCCCCAAGTCGGGCCGTCGACCCTTCGAGGGCCGCTGAAGAAGCGGCCACCTCAGGGTGACGGTGATGGAAATGAGCGCACCGCCTCAACCGTCATTGCGAGGAGCGAAGCGACGAAGCAATCCATCCATCAGCGCAAACGGACGAATGGATTGCTTCGCTTCGCTCGCAATGACGGTTGGAGCGGCCGGGCAGCCCGATCACATCGGCCGGTAGGTCCGCACATCGGCGGGGACGTTGACGCCGATCTTGATCGCGCCGACCGAGCGGATGATGTCGTCGCCGAGCAGCTGGGCGAAGCAGGCGTAGCCCCAGTCGTTCATGTGCAGGCCGTCGGCGATGACGAAATCGTTGATCGGGATCGCCTGTTTCTCGTGCCAGTCGCGCATCACCTCGAAGCGCGGGAAGATGCCGACGTGGCGCAGCGCCGCGATGCGGCCGAGCAGCTTCACCATGCCGCGCGCGCTTTCGGGGCGCTCGGTGACGCGCGGCGAATATTGCGGATCGACCAGCACGACGTCGGCGCCGGACGCCTGAAGGCGCGCCACGCCGTCCTCGACCTGCTTGGCGGTCTCGGTCGGATCGAGGTTGCGCAGCACCGCGTTGGTGCCGACCTGCCAGATCACCATGTCGGGATGGACGTCGATCACTTCGGTCTGCAGCCGCTTCATCATCTCGGGCGCGTCCTCGCCGCCCTTGCCGCGATTGAGCACGGTAATGTCGGCGGACGGATACTGCCGGCGCAACTGTCCGGCGAGCCGGTTCGGATAGGTGAATTCCGGCGCCGACGAACCATAGCCCTGGGTCGAGGACGAGCCGAACGCGATGATCACGACCGGCTTGCCGGCGGCGAGCTTGGCCGCGACATGCGGCAGCGAGCCGGTGCTGTTCGGCACGCCCTTGGGCTGATGACAGGGCACGCGGTGGAAGATGTCGCTGGCGGATTTCGCGGCCTGCTTCACCTTATCGAGCGCCTTCGCGGCGACGCCGGGTTGCGGCGGATCGGTCGCATCGGCCGTCGCAGCGGGCCGCGTCGCATCAGGCTTTGCAGCCTCGGTCTTGCCGTCGGACGAAAGCGCTGCATGCTGGTCGGTCTGCGCGCGCGACGGCACGACCGCGAGCGGCGCGAGCAGTGCCAGCGCCGCAACGGCGCACAGACTCCGCCCTGCGGAAGCACAAAAAGGGAAGGCAAAACGCATTTACTCTGCTTCCTTAATTCTGCTGCACCGGGCCCAGATGGGCTGCATCGATCACGAATTTCGCCAGTGCGCGGCCGAGACAGGCGTGAACCTTCTTGGCCAGATCGACACCATGCGAGGTGCTGAACAGGTCAAAATATCCGGCGTCGCTCCACTGCTTCATAATCGCGAACCGGTCGAACAGCGGAACGTCGTGCTGCTGCGCCACCACCTTCATGTTGTCGAGATAGGGCGGCGCAGAGATCATCGTCTCCGTACGCGGGCTGTATTGCAGATTGACCAGCACCACGTCGGTCCCGGCGTCCCGCAACGCAACAACGCCTTCGTTGATGGCGGTACGGAAATCGTCGGGATCGACCGCTCGCATAGCATCGACGGTTCCGGTCTGCCAGATAACCAAAGTAGGCTTTTTTGCTTCAACAAGCTTAACAAGAGTTCCCGCGGTCTCCTCGGCGGTGCTCTTTCCCTGTAATTCTACGGATAGGTCGATCGTCGACGACGGCAACGCTTCCTTCAGGGCCGCCTGCAGCGTGGCCGGATAGGCGCTCGCCTCGTTGCCCTGGATGGTCGAGGAGCGGCTACCGACCACCAGCACGTTGAGCGGCCGGTTGGACTTGATGGCGTCGGTGACCTTGGGCAGCGAGCTCTCGCTCGAAAGCAGATAGGCGGGCACGTCGCAGGGCGGCGGCGGGGGCGGCTCCGCGGTGTCGCCGGCGCGCGCGGGCGCCGCCGCCAAACCGGCCGTCAGGCAGGCTGCGAGCAGCGTCAGGCCCAGCATCGTCCGCGCGGACTTCATGCTCCCCCTCCCGCCAGATCGGCGTTGCCGGCGGCGCCTTTTTTCGAGGCGCCTTTGTCGGCGGAGTGTTTGTACTACGAAATGATCCACGCCATGCCGCACATGATGAGGATGCCGCAGACGCTGATCAAGGCGTGCAGTGCGGCACCGCCAGATACTTCGGCAAGCACGAAGTGACCGGCGAAGGCGAGGAAGACCCCGAGGCAGAATATCTCAAGCGAATGCTGGCCACACAGGATCAAAGGTCGCAGCCAGGGCGATTTCAGCCCCGGCCAGTCCTTGGGCAGGAAGCGCACGGTGAGCGCGGCGAGCGCCAGGAAGTGCGCGAACCGCAACACGTCGAGGTCGGTCTTGTTGATCGGATACATCCATTGCTCGATCACTTTCGGCATGATGTGGCCGAGCTGCGGCACGTACCAGGTCAGCGTCACGAAGAACGCCGCGACCAGATAGACGATGCAGATCCACATCGTGATGTTCGACGACAGGATCCGCGACATCCGCCGCGCGCCGCCGAGCGCGCACCAGGCGCCGAACACGAACAGCAATTGCCAGGCGAACGGATTGAACGCCCAGAAGCCGTTCGGATAGGCCGAGAGATAGAGGTCGAACTGCCAGGTCAGCGCGTAGAGCACGACCGAGAGGCCGAGCGTGACATCGGGCTTCCATTTCATCAGCCACAGGATCAGCGGCAGGAACAGCATCAGCACGATATAGAGCGGCAGCACGTCCATGTTGACGGGACGGAAGCGCAGCAGCAGCGCCTGGACGATGGTGACGTCGGGCTGCTTGAGGAAGTCCATGATCCCCATTTCTTCGGAGTAAAGTGGGTTCTCGAACGAGGTCGCGACATAGGAGATCTCGGCGAGGAAGATCGTGAACAGGAACACATGCGCGACATAGATCTGCCAGACCCGGCGCAGAATGCGCGCGGTCGCGATCACGAAGCCGCCCTCCAGCATCGCGCGGCCGTAGACGAAGGCCGCGGTGTAGCCGGAGATGAAGATGAAGATCTCGGTGGCGTCGGAGAAGCCGTAATTGCGGATCGTCAGCCAGGTCAGAAGATTGGTCGGCAGATGATCGATGAAGATCAGCCACAGCGCGAGCCCGCGGAACAGATCGAGGCGGAGCTCGCGCTCGCCGGTCGCCGGCAGCGTGATCGCGGGCGCAGCAACCTTCGCCTCGGCCTCAGCCTTTACTTCGGTCTTGGCGTCAGCCACCGGCGAACCGGCTATGGGATCGGCAATCGAGCTCATCAAACACCGTGTCGGCCGCGGACGCCCCGCACGCCGTGCTGAAAAGATAATATCGGTCCGCGAGTTGCCGACAAAGCACGGAGTGCGGCGGCATGCGGCCGCGCTTTAGAGCGGAACTATGTTGAAACCGCGATGAACGGACCGCCCTTGGACCGCCTTTTCGCGGCCTGGCAGGCGATTGGTTCCGGCGGTTCAATTGGCTATGATAGCGCCCTGTTTGAGCATGATCCGGTCGAAAACGGACCATGCGCCAGGACCATCGGATTGAGCCGCATGTACCGCGCCGTTACCCGCCAGATCGAAGTCACCGTCGAGCCGAACTTCATGCCGGAGCGCTCGTCGGTCGACCGGCGCGAATATTTCTGGTCGTACAAGATCGTGATCGTCAATTCGGGCCCGGAAACGGTGCAGCTGCGGACGCGGCACTGGATCATCACCGACGCCACCGGCCGCCGCCAGGAAGTGCGCGGCGAGGGCGTGGTCGGCGAGCAGCCGGTGCTCGCGCCCGGCGAGCGCTTCGAATACACGAGCGGCGTGCCGTTGCCGACCGCCTCCGGCTTCATGACCGGCAGCTATCAGATGGTCACCGAAGCCGGCGAGCGCTTCGACATCGACGTGCCGACATTCTCGCTGGACAGCCCGAGCCCGGGCGGCAAAAGGGTGCTGAACTGACGCGCAGCAATGCACGTCATCGCCGGGCTTGACCCGGCGATCCATCGCTTCAAAAACGCTTTTGCCATGATGGATGGCCGGGTCGAGCCCGGCCATGACGAAGGTCGCCTGTCACTCCACGCCGGCTTCCTGCGGCGTGAATTCATACACCGACGAGCAGAACTCGCAGGTCACGACGACCTTGCCGTCCTTGACCATCTCGGCGCGGTCGTTCGGCGCAAAGCTCTTCAGCATCGACGACACCGCGTCGCGCGAGCAGGAGCACTGCGCGCGCAGCGTTTGCGGGTTGAAGACGCGCACGCCGCGCTCGTGGAACAGGCGATAGAGCAGCCGCTCGCCGGACAGATCGGGATCGATCAGCTCGACGTCCTCGACGGTCGAGATCAACGACTGGCCCTCGACCCAGGCGTCATCGTCCGGCACGCTATGCGTGGCCGTGCCTTCCGGCGCATCGCCGGGATGCAGATCGGCCTGCTTGGCGCGCTCGGGCGCCTTGGGCAGGAATTGCAGCAGGATGCCGCCGGCGCGCCAGCGCAGCTTGCCGCCCTCGCCGCCGCGCATCTCCTCGCCGACCGCAAGCCGCACCCGCGTCGGAATCTGCTCCGAGCGCAGGAAATATTCGTGGGCCGCCTCTTCCAGGCCGCCGCCGTCGAGCGCGACCAGTCCCTGGTAGCGGCTGGTGTTCGAGCCCTGATCGATGGTCATCGCAAGGTGGCCCTTGCCGAGCAGCTCGCCCGAGCTCTGGCCATTCTTGAGGCGCGATGCGTCGTAGCGCGCATAGGCGCGCAGCCGATCGGGCGCCTGGAAATCGACGATCAGGAGCGAGACCGGACCGTCGGTCCGGGTCTGCAGGATGAAGCGGCCCTCGAACTTGACCGACGAGCCGAGCAGCGTGGTGAGCACGATCGCCTCGCCGAGCAGCTTGCCGACCGCGGGCGGATAGTCGTGCTTGTGCAGGATCTCGTCGAGCGCGGGGCCGAGCCGGGTCAGCCGGCCGCGCAGGTCCAGCGCGCCGACCTCGAAGGCCAGCACGGCATCGTCGACCGGAACCGCTGAGGGCGCGCGAACCGGCGCCTCGGGCGTGATTTTGATGTCGGGGGATTGTGAAACCATGGCGCTCTATCTGGGGTCTCGGACCATGAAATAAAGGGGTTCACTAACGCGGATATCTCCGTCGTCCCTGCGAAAGCACTAGTGCATCTACACGTTTGTCGGGCCATTTGCGAGGATTTGGAAGCGGGCCATTCCGGTGTGGAAGGTGATTGGTCCAGGTGGACGGTGGGAGGCGTAGCCGGTCCATCCGCCGAGTTTTGCG
>NZ_JADYVV010000169.1:0-1159 GCF_020194035.1 Bradyrhizobium sp. BRP56 | reverse complement strand
CTAGTCATCTGGAACGGAAGTTCGTGACATTAGTTGATCGCTCGGATCTCTAGAGAGGAGAGCGCTCGTGGCGAATGCAGGTGTGAAAGGCCGGCCGATCGCGCCGTTGGTGCTGAGTTCGCAGGAGCGGGCGTACTTGGAGAGGCAAGTTCGTCGTCATCGTGTAGCCCGATCGCTATCTGAGCGATGCCGCGCGATCCTGCGGTGTGCAGATGGTCTGCCAAGCAAGTCTGTGGCTGCCGAACTTGGCATCCATGAACACACCGTCGGCAAGTGGCGCCGCCGATTCTTGAAGGATCGTTGTGATGGCCTGCTTGACGAAGCCCGCCCGGGCCGCCCTCGAACCATCGACGATGATCAGGTTGCCGAGGTAATCGAGCGGACATTGCGTACGACGCCGCCCGACGCAACGCACTGGTCGATCCGCTCGATGGCTGCGGATACTGGCTTTTCTCACACCACGATCCGCCGAATGTGGACGGCGTTCGGCTTGCAGCCGCACCGCAGCCAGACATTTAAACTATCGAGCGATCCGCTATTCGTCGATAAGGTGCGCGATATTGTCGGGCTTTATCTGTCGCCGCCTAACCGAGCCGTTGTCCTCAGTGTCGATGAGAAAAGCCAGATCCAGGCACTCGATCGCGAGCAGCCGGTCTTGCCGATGATGCCTGGGGTGCCGGAACGTCGCACGCATAGCTATGTGCGGCATGGTACGACCACGCTGTTTGCCGCGCTCGATGTCGCTTCCGGCTTCGTCATTGGCAAATGCTACAAGCGCCATCGGGCGCTCGAGTTCTTGAAGTTTCTCAAAGAGATCGACGCTCAAATCCCTGAGGGGCTCGCTGTCCATATCGTCATGGACAACTACGCTACCCACAAGACCCCCAAGATTAAAGCGTGGCTCGCTCGCCGGCCGCACTATCATGTCCACTTCACGCCGACTTCCGCGTCGTGGATCAATCAGATCGAGCGCTGGTTCGCTGAACTCACCAGAAAGCAGATCCGGCGAGGTGTTCACACCTCCGTCAGGCAGCTCGAAGCCGACATCCGTACCTTCATCGAATTGCACAACAACAACCCGAAGCCCTTCAAATGGACCAAGTCCGCAGACCAGATCTTGGCTTCCGTCAAACGCTTTTGCCACAAAGCCCAGCAGACT
>NZ_JADYVV010000168.1:0-1284 GCF_020194035.1 Bradyrhizobium sp. BRP56 | reverse complement strand
GCAGGGCTGTCCGGGGAATGATTCACTATGTCGCGGTGCATGCTCGGCAAGACCGAGGCAAATCGGCCTTTTCTGGTTGTCGAGACACAGAAGGCCGAGCATGCGATACCGCGATAGCATTTTTGGAAGGCTGCTTGAACCGATCAATCGGCGGCAGTTTCAGTCGACTGTGGATCGTTTGGCCGGAGATGCCTACGACAAGTCGTTCAAGAGCTGGGATCATCTGATCGCGCTGATCTATGCGCAGCTCAGCGGCAGTGACAGCCTGCGTGGGGTGGTAGCCGGCTTCAACGCCCATTCTCAACACCACTATCATTTGGGGGCCGGCCAGCTGTCCCGCTCGACGCTGTCCGATGCCAATGCCCGCCGTCCGGTCGGCGTCTTCGCGCAGACCTTTGCGACGCTGTCGGCGATGGCCAGTCGCCAGCTGCGGAGCGAGGGCACGGAGATGGTGCGCCTGATCGATGCCAGCCCGATCCCGCTCGGTAAGGTTTGCAGCTGGGCGAGGTGGAACGGCCGCATCCGCGGCATGAAGCTGCACGTCGTCTACGATCCAAAAAGCGATGTCCCGAACTGTGTCGAGGTGACACCGGCAACCGTGAACGACATCGAGATCGGTCGCCAGGTTCCGATCCAGGCCGACACCACTTACGTGTTCGACAAGGGGTATTGCCGCTTCGACTGGTGGCAGAAGATCAGCGATAGCAAGGCATTCTTCATCACCCGGGCAAAGGAACGCATCCGGTTCCGGGCTTTCAAGCATCGTCTTCTCCGCAAGCGCGAGGGCGACGGCTTCAAAATCCTCGCCGACGACGAGGTGAAGCTTATCAGCAAGGGCGACTCACGACTGCCGATACCGCTGCGTCGGATCAAGCTCAGGCGAGAGAACGGGGGCCTGATCACGCTGCTGACCAACGATCTCACCCGCACCGCCATCGAGATTGCTGCCCTTTACAAGACCCGCTGGCAGATCGAGCTGCTGTTCCGCTGGATCAAGCAGCATCTCGATATCCGCAAGTTTCTCGGCGCCAACGATAACGCGATCCGCCTGCAAGTGCTCGCGGCGATGATTGCCTACCTGCTGCTACGCATCGCTGCACGAGCCAACTGCATCAAAATGCTGCCTCTCAGGCTGGCCGAGCTTGTTGGTCAGCTTCTGTTCACCCGTCGAGCACTCGCCACCATCGACCAGCCTCCGCCCATCAATCCCAGCCACCGCAAATGCAGAACATCCCCAAACCAGATGGAGTTCTGCTATGGATGACGTTCCCCGGACAGCCCTGC
>NZ_JADYVV010000167.1:0-1334 GCF_020194035.1 Bradyrhizobium sp. BRP56 | reverse complement strand
ACGTCCTCGGAAATCTTCGACGTCGTCGCTTCATGCTCGAACGTCGCCGAGGAATTCTTGGCCTCGACATAGGGCACGGTGTGCGCGCCGCATTTGTCGCCGATCAGAAGCGAGTCGCAGGCGGTGTAGTTGCGTGCGCCGGTTGCCTTGCGATGGGCGCTGACCAGGCCGCGATAGGTGTTTTGCGACTTGCCGGCGGCGATGCCCTTGGAGATGATCCGGCTCGACGTGTTCTTGCCGAGATGGATCATCTTGGTGCCACTATCGACCTGCTGGAAGCCGTTCGAGATCGCGATCGAGTAGAACTCGCCGCTCGAATTGTCGCCGCGCAGGATGCAGCTCGGATATTTCCAGGTGATCGCCGAACCGGTCTCGACCTGGGTCCAGGAGATCTTCGAATTGCGACCACGGCAGTCGCCACGCTTGGTGACGAAATTGTAGATGCCGCCCTTGCCTTCCGAATTGCCCGGGTACCAGTTCTGCACCGTCGAATACTTGATCTCGGCATCGTCGAGTGTAACGAGCTCGACCACGGCGGCGTGCAGCTGGTTCTCGTCGCGCTGCGGCGCGGTGCAGCCCTCGAGATAGGAGACGTAGGAGCCCTTGTCGGCGATGATTAGCGTGCGCTCGAACTGGCCGGTGTTGCGCTCGTTGATGCGGAAATAGGTCGACAGCTCCATCGGGCAGCGCACGCCCGGCGGCACGTAGACGAACGAGCCGTCGGAGAACACAGCCGAATTCAATGTCGCGAAGTAGTTGTCCGAGGTCGGCACCACGGTGCCGAGATATTTCTGCACCAGCTCGGGATGCTCGCGGATCGCCTCCGAGATCGGCATGAAGATCACGCCGGCCGCCTTCAGCTCCTTCTGGAAGGTGGTCGCAACCGAGACCGAATCGAACACGGCGTCGACCGCGATCTTGCGGTTCGGCGTCTGCTCACCACCAGGCGGCGGCTCGACGCCCTCGAGGATCGCGACCTCGCGCAGGGGGATGCCGAGCTTCTCGTAGGTCTTGAGGATTTCCGGATCGATCTCGTCGATCGAGGACAGCGTCTTCTTCGGCTTCGGCGCCGCGTAGTAGTAGATGTCCTGGTAGTCGATCTTCGGATAGTCGACGCGCGCCCAGGTCGGCTCGGTCATGGTCAGCCAGCGGCGATACGCCTCCAGGCGCCATTCCAGCATCCAGGCCGGTTCATTCTTCTTTGCGGAGATGAAGCGGACGGTGTCTTCCGACAGCCCCTTCGGGGCCTTGTCGGACTCGATCAGCGTCTCAAACCCATATCGATACTGGTCGACGTCGATGCGCCGGACGCGCTCGACCGTCTCTTGTACAGC
>NZ_JADYVV010000166.1:0-1337 GCF_020194035.1 Bradyrhizobium sp. BRP56 | reverse complement strand
TTGGTGAGATCGGATCGCTTGCATCCATATGTCCGGCCTGTTGGGTGCGATCGAATGGATCGCTGGCCAAGATGGTTTGCGCGATGCGAGTTCCAAACAACCACGCGGCCTGTTGGCGGCCGATGGGTCCTGCGGACTGTCTCGCATCGTTGCTCGATCGATCGCTCCATCTGCTCTTGCAGCTCCGGTCGGCCGGCGAGCGAGCCCGCCGGCTAATCGATTAGGCGGCGGCTGTCATGGGATTCATCCGTGCCGCCTCGTAACTCTCGCCCGTTGCCATCAGCTTCCAGGCGATACGGGCCACTTTGTTGGCGAGCGCCACGGCCGCAAGCTTCGGCGGCTTGCGCTTGATCAGGGCCAGCAGCCAGCGCGAGTGATGACCGCGTCCCCGCCTGGCCTGCTGGATCACCGCTGTGGCCCCGACCACCAGCAGACGGCGCAAGTTCTCATCGCCAGCCCGCGTGATCTTGCCAAGCCTGGTCTTGCCAGCGGTGGAGTGGTCCTTGGGTGTCAATCCCAGCCAGGCCGCAAAATGACGACCAGAACGGAACGTGCGCGGATCAGGTGTCTTCATCACCAGCGCGGTTGCAACGATCGGACCGACCGAGGGGATCTGAGCCAAGCGCCGGCCCGTGGCATCGGCGCGGTGCCAGGCCATCAGCTTGGCCTCAACCGCCTCCAACTCACCCTCGAGCCTGACGCGCTCCCGGCCCAGCACCACAAACAGCTCGCGCGCCAGAACCGGAAGCGTCTCGTCCTGCGCAATCCGCGCCAGCAGTGGTTCGATCGCGTCCAGTCCCTTGGGGGCGATCAGGCCATACTCCGCCGCATGGCCGCGTATCGTATTGGTCAGCTGGGTGCGCCGGACGATCAATCCGTCGCGGACACCCATCAGCATCAGCGCGGCCTGCTGCTCGGCCGTCTTCACCGGCACGAAGCGCATGCTCGGCCGGCTCATCGCTTCACACAGGCCTTCTGCATCCCGCCCGTCATTCTTGTTCCGCATCACGTAGGGTTTGACCAATTGCGGTGCCATCAGCTTCACCTCGTGACCGAGCTTGGAAAGCTGACGCGCCCAATGTTGCGAAGCCCCGCAGGCCTCCATCCCGATCACAGTCGGCGGCAATTTGGCGAAGAACTCCAGCACTTGTTTGCGCGACAGCTTCTTGCGCAGCACCACCTGCTCCGCCGCATCAACCCCATGCAGCACAAAAATATACTTCGACGTATCAATCCCAATGCGGATAATCTGGTTCACGGACGGCTCCCTTGTATGAGATCTAGACAACCTCATTCTGGCACACTGATGCCGTAGGGGGCCGTCCACACCATCAACC
>NZ_JADYVV010000165.1:0-1440 GCF_020194035.1 Bradyrhizobium sp. BRP56 | reverse complement strand
TGGCCGATTTTGTTGAAAAAGGCCGCGGTTGCGACTCAGAGGTACCAGTGATTCAGTCTGTTTAATTGGCAGGACTGAAGATCATGATGGGACATCGGCAAGTCGAACAGGCCGCTTTGTTCTATGAGTTCTCGCTCGAGACGCACGTCCCTTCCGATCACTTGCTTCGCTCGATCGATAGATTCGTCGATCTTGAACAGATTAGGCAGGACCTGGCGCCCTTCTACAGCACGATCGGCCGGCCTTCGATCGATCCCGAGCTGATGGTACGGATGCTCCTGATCGGCTATTGCTTCGGCATCCGGTCGGAGCGGCGTCTGTGCGATGAGGTTCACCTCAATTTGGCCTACCGGTGGTTCTGCCGGCTCGGCTTAGAAGGTGCAGTGCCGGACCACTCGACATTCTCCAAGAATAGACATGGTCGCTTCCGAGAAAGCGATCTCTTCCGTCGTGTGTTCGAGAACGTCTTGCGCCGTTGTATCGAGGAGCGGCTGGTTGGCGGTGAAGGATTTGCTGTGGATGCGAGCCTGATCAAGGCCGACGCCAATCGGCAAAAGGGAATTGAAGGCGACAAGGGACTCCCACCGGAGGCGACCGGTCGAGCGATAAACGAGTACTTGGCCGTCCTCGACGATGCCGCTTTCGGAGCAGCTACCGAGGTCACCCCGAAGTTCGTGTCGCCTGCCGATCCGGCGGCGCGCTGGACGGGCGCGCACGGCGGCCAAGCCTTTTTTGCCTACTCGACAAACTACCTGGTCGACGTCAAGAACGCGATAATCGTCGATGTCGAAGCGACAACGGCGATCCGGCAGGCGGAGGTGTTGGCTGCCAAGCGCATGATTGAGCGCTCGCTCGAACGGTTCGACCTTTACCCCACCCGGCTGCTCGGCGACAGCGGCTATGGCTCGGCCGAGATGCTCGGCTGGTTGGTTTACGAGCACGGGATCGAGCCGCATGTGACGGTGTTCGACAAGTCGGCCCGCGCGGACGGGACCTTTTCGCGCGATGACTTCACCTATGACCACACCAGCGACCTCTATACCTGCCCCGGTGGCAAGATGCTGACCACAACCGGAACACTGGTGAACGATGGCGCAACGATGCTCTACCGGGCGAGCAAGTACGATTGCACCGGCTGCGCCTTGAAGGCTCGCTGCTGCCCCAAGGACTCCGTCCGCAAAGTGTCTCGCTCGATCTACGAGGGCGCTCGCGATATGGCGCGGGAGATAGCACGATCATGGGAGGGCCGTACTTCACGCCGCTTGCGGAAGAAGATCGAGATGCTGTTTGCGCACCTCAAGCGCATTCTCAAGCTCGACCGTTTACGATTACGAGGCCCAAACGGCGCTCGCGATGAGTTCACTCTCGCAGCCACCGCGCAAAACCTCCGGAAGATGGCCAAGCTGATCGCGATGCCCATAGCAAGACCCGCATAGGGCC
>NZ_JADYVV010000164.1:0-1455 GCF_020194035.1 Bradyrhizobium sp. BRP56 | reverse complement strand
CTAGCACTACTTTGGCAGAATGCGTTTACGCCACTGTTTTTCAAGGATTTGCTTTCGGCAACATGGGCACTGCTGGGACGGCGGCCGAAGGATGAGATCGACGATGGCGTGACGTACGGCGGGCATGGTTGGTTGAGGCGGAGGCCCGTTGATTCTTTTTTTTCCGCCCCGCGTATGCGAGGCGACGATGTTGCAGGAAGGCGTAGGCAATCATTGTCATCAGGGCGTGGCGATGAAGACCTTGCCATGATCGCCCTTCGAAGTGATCAAGTCCAAGCTCCTCCTTCAACTGCTGATGCGCCTGCTCACAAATCCACCGTGCCTTGATGGTTGCGGCCAGTGTGCGCAGATCCGTCGCCGCCGGAAGATTGGCGAGATAGTATTTCTTCTCCCCGGAGGCACGTTGCTCGCCAATGAGCCAGGCTTCGTCGCCTGGGAGATGCTGCTGACCTTTATCCCATATCCGCTGCGGAGGGCCGTCGGCGGTCCGGACACGGAGAGCAGCAAATTGGGCTTTGAGCCGACCTTTCGTCCCGCTACGCCAACTCACGGTTTTCCATTTGGCGCTGGCCAGCATTTGGTCTGCCGCAATCGATAAGACATCTGGCACGTGGTGCTTTCGTGGTTTCCCGCGGACTTTGGTAATCGGCCAAATGAGCTTCACATCAACCGGATACACTTTCAGGTGCCGAGGGATGCCGACAGCCCAGACCAGCCCGCGCTCTGTTAGCCCTTGTCGAAACGGTGCGCTGAGGCCGTATCCTGCATCCGCCAGCACACATCCAAAGCGCAGGTTGGCTGCCATCGCGCGGTCAATCTCGGCCAAAGCAATCTCTGGCTTGGACCGTGACGTTCGGTGTTCGACTGGCACGCGCGCGCGCTTCAGACGAGACATGTCGCTCGTCCAACTATCAGGCAGAAAGAGACGTAACGCGACCATCACTGGCACTTCGCCGCGCGCAAGCGTTAAAGACACCAGCGTTTGGCAATTTGCCGTTTTACCGAGAGCAGACGCGTATTGAGCCGCAACACCGACCGAGCGCTCACCCTTCTTCGGCAGTGAGGTGTCATCGATAACCAACACCGCATCTCTGCCGCCGACAAGTCGGTCCGCCTGGTTGAGCAGCTCAGTCTCCAGCGGCGTCGCGTCCCAGACACCGCCCGCAATGAAATGGTGCAACTGGTCGTAGTTGCTCGTGGCAAGGCGTTCCGCCATCGGCTGAACGCTCTTGCGATCGCCAGGACCGATCAATCCCGCAACGTACAGGGGACACATCCGTTGTCGGGTCTTATGACCCAGCCGATCCAAGAACGGCATCAGCCAGCGTTCGAGTTCGTCTTCCCATCCCGGCATGGTCAGCCCTCCAAGAGCCGACCACCCATGAATCATTGAAAAGTCGATTCGGGAATCCTATAAAACGCGACCAAATCAACAATCTGCCAAAGTAGTGCTAG
>NZ_JADYVV010000163.1:0-1483 GCF_020194035.1 Bradyrhizobium sp. BRP56 | reverse complement strand
CTAGCGTGTCTACACGGTTTTGGGGCGCGACAGATTGACTCGGTGCAGCAAGAAGTGGCGTCTCTGCAGCATGTTGTATGATTCTCTCACTGGCGCTTTGATTCGAAGGAGCGCCAGCGATGCAGCCGGATTTGTCTTTGGGTGAGTTCGGGGACGTTCGTCTCGACAAAAGGGGGCGGCGCTTCTGCGGGCTATGCTTTGCACGCGCAGCGTCTGCTTGCGCCAGATGGCCCGGGGCGATTGGGCTGCCAATATGGCGTTCTGGCGGTTTGTGAACAACCCCCAAGTCACGATCGATAAATTGATTGAGGGCTGGAGCGCGCAGACGCGGACTGCGGTCAGCGGGCGTCATGTGCTGGCGATCCAGGATACGAGCGAGGTCAAGTTCCAGACCCAGGCGGGACGGCGGCGCGGGCTGGGCAAAGTCGGCAAGGGCAATGCTCGCGGCGTGCTGTTGCATGCGATGATGGCGGTGGATGCCGACAGCGGGGTCTGTCTTGGCCTTACTGGCGGCAACGTTTGGACGCGCAAAGGCAAGGTAAAAATCCCGCATGAGCGGCGCGCCTTGGTCGACAAGGAGTCGGCGCGCTGGGTGACGGCCGCCGAGCAAGGCCGCGACGTCCTGGCAGATGCCCGCATGATCACCGTCGTCAACGACCGCGAGGGGGATTTCTTTGCTCACTGGGCGCTGACGCCAGCTGAGAATGTCCATCTTCTGTCGCGTGCCATGCACGACCATGCGCTGGTCGATGGCGACACACTTTATCAGGCGGTCGAGCGGAGCCGCTTCTGCGACAACGCGGTGATCGATCTGCCGCAGCGAATGGATCGGCGCGGCCGGCAGGCCCATCTCTCGATGCGCTTCGGAACCGTCGTGCTCAAGCGGCCGCAGAGGCCCGGCGTCACCAACTTGGCGGAGGGCATCAAACTCAGCTTCGTAGAAGTGGTCGAGTTGCATCCGCCGAGAGGTGCGGAGCCCATTCGCTGGCTGCTCCTGACCACTCATCCGGTCGCCACCGTTAAAGACGCCTGGCAGATCGTCTCCTGGTACCGCCAGCGCTGGATCATTGAGCAACTCTTTCGCTCGCTGAAGAGCCAGGGTTTGCGCATCGAGGATAGTCAGATCGAGAGCGCCGAAGGCCTGATCAAGCTCGTGGCGGTCGCCACCAGAGCGGCATGTATCGTCATTCAACTCGTTCAGGCCCGCAACAGTGGCGAAGAATTGCCGGCTGAATTTGTCTTCACCGCAGAAGAGATCGAGACGCTCAGGGCCATCAACAAAACCATGAAAGGTCGCACCGAGCTTCAGAAAAACCACCATCGCCCCAACACTCTTGCTTGGGCGGCATGGATCATCGCAAAACTCGGCGGATGGACCGGCTACGCCTCCCACCGTCCACCTGGACCAATCACCTTCCACACCGGAATGGCCCGCTTCCAAATCCTCGCAAATGGCCCGACAAACGTGTAGATGCACTAGTGC
>NZ_JADYVV010000162.1:0-1524 GCF_020194035.1 Bradyrhizobium sp. BRP56 | reverse complement strand
GTCGTCCGTGAAGAAGGACTAAGCCACTGATCGGGAATCTCGATTTGGGCTAAGGGGCATTTCCAGATTGCAAGGTTTTGATGCTTTGGGCGTCAGAACCTTGCGATTTGGTTTTCGTGGATTCCCTCGAAGCGGGAAGCATGATTCCTTGTCTGCATCGGAGGGAACGATGCGGCCGAAGAAGCACAAGACGACGGGATCGAACGATCTGTTCCGGGCTCGGCTCGACCAGATCATCAATATGAAGCACGAGCTGGTTCTGCTCGCCGGCAAGGTCGATTGGGACTGGATCGACGGCGAGATCGCGCCGCTCTACAGCGAGAACGGCAGGCCCGGGATCGAGACGCGCTTCATGATCGGTCTGCTGTTGCTCAAGCACATTTACGGGCTGTCCGATGAGGAGGTGTGCGAGCGCTGGGTCCATGACCCATACTTCCAGTTCTTCACCGGGGAAGAGTTCTTTCAGCACACGTTCCCGCACGAGCGCTCGGACCTGAGCCATTGGCGCAAGCGGCTTGGCGACAAGCTGGAGTTGCTGCTGGCCGAGAGCTTGCGGGTAGCGCACGAGGCCGGTGCATTACGCAGCCAGGACCTCAAGCGGGTTACGGTCGACACCACGGTGCAGCCGAAGGCCATCACCTTTCCGACCGATGCCAAGCTGCTGCATGCGGCCATCAAGGGGCTCAACCGCCTGGCGATCAGGCACGGCGTCAGGCTGCGGCAATCCTATGCTCGCATCGCCAAGGCCGCCGCGATGATGGCCGGCCGCTACGCCCATGCCAAACAGTTCAGGCGGCATCAGCGGCAGTTGCGTATCCTGCGTAGCCGGCTGGGCCGGATCATCCGCGACATCCGCCGCAAGATCGAAGGCCAGCCAGCACTGGAGCAGGCGTTCGCCCTCCCGCTCGGCCGGGCCACGCAGATCCGCTCGCAGCAGCAGCGCCAGCGCGGCTGGAAGCTCTATTCCTTCCATGCCCCGGAAGTGGAGTGCATCGGCAAGGGCAAGGCCAGCGCGCCTTACGAGTTCGGCGTGAAGGCCTCCATCGTCACCAACAACCGCCGGGCTCCCGGTGGCCTGTTCGTGCTGCACGCCAGCGCACTGCCCGACAACCCCTACGACGGTCACACCTTGCGGGACGTCATTGACCGCACCGAGACACTCACCGGCTGTCCGATCGAGCGGGCCTATGTCGACAAGGGATACCGCGGCCACGACGCACAAAATCCCCGTCGCGTCTTCATCTCCGGCCAGAAGCGCGGCGTTTTCGGTGTCATCAAGCGCGAGCTGCGCCGCCGCTCCGCCATCGAGCCCATCATCGGACACCTGAAGGCGGAAGGCCACCTCGGGCGCTGCTACCTCAAAGGCCGCGCCGGCGATGCCGCCAACGTCGTCCTCTCAGCCGTCGGACACAACTTCCGCCGCATCCTCGCCTGGCTGAGATATCTCTTGTGCCTGTTCCTGGCCCAGCTATGGCGCACGCTCGCCCGGCCAGCCTCGATCAATCCGGCTTCTTAACGGACGAC
>NZ_JADYVV010000161.1:0-1539 GCF_020194035.1 Bradyrhizobium sp. BRP56 | reverse complement strand
GTCGTCCGTGAAGAATGCAGATCGGCCCGATAGATAAGCAGAAGTTGTCTCGATGAAGTGTTCGATTTTGCAGGAAAGCCGGGTGTTGGGCCGCGGTTTCTTGCGTTTTAGGATTTTGCTTTCGAGCGATTCGTGATTCCCTGACGGCAGGTCATCGGCATTGGGGACGGCGATGAGCAAACCGCGGGATGATCGCCAGAAAGACCTGTTGCTGCCGGCGCTCGATCAAATCATCGACATGGGCCACCCGCTGGTGCGGTTGGCGGCGCTGATTGACTGGAGGTTTCTGGATGACCGCTTTGGTTCGGTGTGCCAGACCGGCCCGGGACAACCAGGCTTGCCAACGCGGCTTGTCGCTGGCCTGTTCATTCTGAAGCACATGCACAACCTGTCAGACGAGGTGTTGTGCGCCCGCTGGATCGAGAATCCTTATTACCAATACTTCTGCGGTGAGTTGAGCTTCTGCCACCGGCTGCCGTTCGATCGATCGTCGATGACGCGCTGGCGCCAGCGGCTCGGCGAGGAGCAGCTCGTCGCGCTGATCCAGGAAAGTCTGTCGGTGGCGCACAAGACTGGTGCCATTGGTCCCAACGACCTGGAGCGGGTGGTGGTCGATACCACGGTGCAGCCCAAGGCCGTTGCGCACCCGACCGACGCGCGGCTGATGCATCGGGCGATCACCAAGCTCGTCGGGCTCGCCAAGCGCAATCGTGTGCCGCTGCGCCAGAGCTATCTGCGCCTGGCCAAGCGCGCCGCCATCATGGTCGGCCGCTATACCCACGCCCACCAGTTCAAACGCGCCCGGCGCCAGCTCAAGTTCCTGCGGACGCGGCTTGGCCGGATCATCCGCGACATCCGCCGCAAGATTGATGGCGATGCGGCGCTGGAAGCTCGCTTCGGCCCGCTGCTTGATCTGGCACAGCGGGTGCGCACCCAGGATCAGCATCAGCGCGGCCCCAAGGTCTATGCGTTACATGCGCCGGAGGTCGAGTGCATCGGCAAGGGGAAAGCCCGCGCGCCTTACGAGTTCGGCTGCAAGGTCAGTATCGCTACCCCCGTGACGTCTCCGAAGGGCGGACAGTTCGTGCTCCATGCCAAGGCGCTGCACGGCAATCCCTTCGACGGGCACACGCTCGGCCCTGTGGTCGCCGACATGGAGAAGCTCACCGGCGTGGAGGCTCGCCGCATCCATGTCGACAAAGGGTACCGCGGCCACAACCACCCGCACCGGTTCAGGGTCTGGATCACGGGTCAGGTCCGTCGCGTCACGGCTTCCATCCGGCGTGAGATGAAGCGTCGTGCGGCCGTCGAGCCCGTCATCGGCCACGTCAAGGCCGAGCACCGCATGGACCGCAACTATCTCAAAGGCCGCGGCGGCGACCGCATCAACGCCGTCCTCGCCGCGGCCGGCTACAACTTCGGCCTGCTCCTGCGATGGCTCGCACAACTCCTGTGTGCCATCATCCGGGCCATCGCCGAAACTGTCCCGGCTCAAAAGATCGCTTAAATCAGCGCTCGTCCGCGTTCTTCACGGCGGAC
>NZ_JADYVV010000160.1:0-1590 GCF_020194035.1 Bradyrhizobium sp. BRP56 | reverse complement strand
CCGCGAGGCGGATGCGGCGGAGGTCCGAAGGCTTCGGTTCGGCCGTCGGCATGCGAGACGATTTGAGCGCGGAATATCCCCTGATCGAATATGCCCTGGACCGTAACGATCTCTCCCTTCGTGACGGCATCGGCGTTATCCCCACGCGGTCCGAGATCGATCAGGGCGCGGCCGCCGCCGTCCTCCATCAAGAACATGTGGCCGAAGATCTCAGCGACGTTGCCGCGTACGGCGGACGGACCGCCGGGTTGCAGCCCGTCGATCGCGGTCGGCTGCAGCAGCATGACGCTCCGCGGCTGCCAATTCTGGGCGACGCGAACGCCACCGGCGCCGGCGGCCGCGCCGGCGACAAGCACGGCAAGCGCGGCCCCTGCCAACAGGCCACGATGCCGGACCTGCCGGCGCCCAGGCAGCGACGGGCTCGTATCCCTGTGTGCATCGCTTTCGGTCATTGGACGCTCCTTTCATGATTGCGATGCCTGAAGCCTAGGACACCGTCCCCAATCCAGCCTGAACCGTTCCGTTCAGGTTGAGTTAAGCTTGGGCGCCTAGTTCCGGTCCGAGGTGTGAGCCGAATGAAAATCCTTCTGGTCGAAGACGATCGCCTGCTCGCGCAAGAGATTGCCCGAGCCCTGCGTGAGGAGAATTTCGCGGTCGACATCGCCGCCAACGGTGAGGACGGACAGCACCTCGGCGAAACCGAATCCTACGATGCCGCGGTGCTCGATCTCGGGCTGCCCAAAGTGCCCGGCGTCGAGGTGCTGCGCGGTTGGCGTAAGCAGGGCCGGCACTTGCCGGTGCTGATCCTGACTGCGCGCGACGGCTGGACCGACAAGGTGGAAGGCTTCAAGGCCGGGGCCGATGACTATCTCACTAAGCCATTCCGGATCGAGGAACTGGTCATGCGCCTTCGCGCGCTGGTCCGTCGCGCCTCCGGGCATGCTGCGCCGCGAATTTCCTGCGGACCTCTGAGCTTCGAAACGCAAACCGGCGTGTTCGAGCTCGATGGATTGCCGTTGAAACTGACCGGGTTGGAGTGGCGTGTTCTGGAATGCTTGATCCTGCGCAAGGACACCGTGGTCGAGCGAGGCCTGCTGTCGGAAAAGGTCTATGAGGGCGACGTCGGGACGGATTCGAATTCCATCGAAGTGATCGTCGCGCGGCTCCGGCGCAAGGTCGGCAAGGCGATGATCGAGACCGAAAGGGGCCGCGGCTACAAGCTCAACTCGGGATCCCCATGGTGAGCCGGAACGCATCGCTCGGCCGGCGCCTCATGATCGGAGCCGGTGTGTTCATCACCGCGGCCCTGATCGTCGCCGCGATCCTGATATCGTTCGTGCTGCATCGATTCGTGCAGGGGCAGATTGATCAGAGGCTCGACGCCCAGATCCTCTTCCTCGCGTCCATGCTTGAAGTCGATGGCGCCGGCAACATTCGTCTGGCGGGATCCGCCGACGGGCCGCCATTCGATCGACGCCGACGCGGCTGGTACTGGCAGATTTTGGGGCCAAAGAACGTCTTGCGGTCGCGGTCGCTCGACGGAGCGGATCTGGCTCCTCCCGATATCAGCAATAGACCCCTGCCGCCCCC